>CAZHIL010000121.1:0-2124 GCA_964532985.1 uncultured Albidovulum sp.
AATGATTCCCGTTTTATCAACACGAAACTGAATTTCGCCTCCCTTGGCATTGGTGATAGCTTCCTTGAGGTTGGGAGTAACCGTTCCAACCCGGGGGTTGGGCATCAGGTTGCGAGGTCCCAGTATCTTGCCCAGACGACCAACTAGGGGCATCATGTCCGGAGTTGCTATACAACGGTCAAAATCAATATTGCCCCCTTGAATGGATTCCACCAGATCTTCGGCACCAACCACATCGGCACCGGCTTCCCTGGCTTCCTCGGCCTTTTGATCTCTTGCGAAGACGGCAATCCTTATCTTTTTCCCAGTACCATTTGGCAGATTGACGGTTCCCCGAACCATTTGATCTGCATGACGGGGATCCACACCGAGATTGATGGCGATTTCCAGAGTTTCGTCAAACTTGGCCGTAGCCCCTTCCCGAACGAGCTTAACTGCGTCTTGGACTGAATTGGCCTGAAGGCCGGCTACCTTTTTCCGTGCTTCCTTTATACGTTTTCCAGTACGAGCCATTTGTTAGCCTTTCACTTCGATACCCAGGGATTTTGCTGATCCCATAATAATATTCATTGCACCTTCAACAGAGACAGCGTTCAAATCCTTCATTTTCAACTCGGCAATTTCCTGGAGTTGCTTGGTCGTAATTGATCCAATGGTTTCCCTGCCGGGAGTACTTGCACCCGAATCCAGATTGGCAGCCTTTTTAAGATAATATGAGGCTGGAGCAGTCTTGACCTGAATGGAAAGGGATTTGTCCTGATAATAGGAAATTATGGTAGGACAGGGTGTTCCCGGTTCCAAATCTGCCGTCTGGGCATTGAAGGACTTGCAAAAGGCCATAATGTTCAACCCTCTCTGACCCAATACCGGTCCAACGGGTGGTGCGGGTGAGGCCTTGCCTGCGGGCACCTGGATTTTAATTTGACCTGCTAATTTTTTTGCCATGGTGATACTCTAAATTAAATTAATTATCCTTGGTTACCTGATCAAAACTCAGTTCGGTCTGCGTAACCCGACCAAAAATTGACACACCGATAATGACTCTGGAATTATCATTATCAACATCCTCAACCATACCGTTCCAACCTTCAAATGGTCCATCCGTTACCAAAACCTTGTCACCCACTTCAAAGGTAATCAGGGCCCTTGGCTGAATTTGTCCCTCACTGGCCCGGTTAAGTATGTCATTGACCTCGTTTTCATTAAGGGCTGAAGGATTTCCACGTGGTCCCAAGAACCCTGCCACACGGTTGATCTCATTGATGAGATGGTAGGCTTCATTCGACATTTCCATCTTGATCAAGACATAACCCGGCATGAATCTTCGTTCACGCTCCGCCCTTTTGCCCCGTCGAATTTCGACAACATTTTCGACCGGTACCACAATTTCTTTTATGGAATCTGACAAATTGGCTTTTTCAGCATTTGCCCTGATCGTTTCGGCGATCTTCTTTTCATAGTTGGAGGCTACGCTTATTGAATACCAACGGTGAGTCACGTGATTTGTCTTTCTGGAATATTGCCTAATGGTTATTCAACGTTACAAACAAAAAAAGACGCACCTTGCGAGGATGCGCTTATTTTTTCAGTGGGAGGATTCCCATATAGAATTTTATATATAAAGTCAAGAGAAAAAATAAACTAATCAATTCACTTTCTATTAAAACAAACCCAACAATCCCGTCAAACCCAAACGAATGACCTGATCTACCAGGAAAAAAAACAAGGAAGCCACGGTGGCCATAAGAAATACCATTCCCGTCGTAACCAACAAATCACGTCGACTAGTCCAGACAATTTTCGAAACCTCGGTTCTAACCTGTTGAGCAAACAGGAGGATAGATTTAATAAAGGCCATTCTCTAAATCCTCATAATTTACGGGCATAATCATGTAGTTTTACAGGATTATTTCTTCAAGTTTCAGGGATTCTACCGATATTGGGTGAAGAATATTTAAGTTAGTACTACTGAATCGAAATTCAATACAGGCTGGTTAATTTTTACAGGTATTACAAATTGTCATTTGATAAATTATGATAAGGGAAAATAAATCTGGTTCCCCAGAGAAAGAATTTTAGGTGTAGTTATGGGTTCGATTCTTGTATTGTTGATTGCCCTTATAC
>CAZHIL010000122.1:0-3010 GCA_964532985.1 uncultured Albidovulum sp.
ACCTCTCCCCGTTTTGGTTCCCGACCGCAGCAAAAGGAACACAATCAAGACGGGTAACGATTCCGCCATCATATTTGGGTGCGCGCCCGTCAATTGCTACCGCATGGCATTGGGTAGGATCGCCTACACTCATTATCCCCTGATCAAGAAGGTTTCTCAATACCACACCACGGTTATACGGCGTACCCCTTATCAAGAAATTTCTTGCTGCTTCTCCCCAGGCACTCACCAACCAGTCAATATCTGCCTGAAATCCACCCGAAGCAACTACAACCACTGCAGGTGTAAAGGTGACATCCTTATTGTTTATTTCAGCAGTAACTGATTTGATTTGTCGATTTTCATATTCGAGGTGTTTGACATTGGATTCATAACTGACTTCAACACCCAAATCCTTGGCCTTGCGGTAATAGGCATTCACAAGAGCCTTTCCACCGCCCAGAAAAAAGGCATTCGTACGGCTGAGTGAAAGCGTACCTGAGAGCGATGGTTGAAATCGAACACCATGGGCATGCATCCAACCATATGCCTCTTGAGAAGAACGAATACACATTCGGGCCAAATCTTCGTCGGTCTTGCCCTTCGTTACTTTCAAAAGATCATCGAAATATTCTTCCTCCTCATACTTGCCAGTCAATTCCCCCAAGGGCTCTGAATGCATACATCGGAAATTCCTGGTATGCCGACTGTTTCCACCACGGTAGGTTTTGGGCGCACTTTCAAGGAGCAAGACTGGTGCTCCTGCCTCTCTAGCAGAAATAGCGGCACAAAGTGCTGCGTTACCCCCTCCAGTTATCAAAACATAGGGTTTGGATATATTAAAATTCTCAATCAATTGTTAATCTAACCAGTTATAAAATTGACCTATCAGGTACCTCCACTATCCGGATAATAGTTGGATAGAGTTTTCCAAAGCTTAAAGCCAATCACTATATATTACAAAATAGTCTGTTTATACTGCCCACTTTAGTTTTTTTGGTAAATTAGGTTTCATGTTGTCTTTTCAATCAATTGAGAGAAATGTTCCATCTGAAAGATCGGTTCAATGGAATACTTTTGTTTGTTTCTTTGCCCGGCTTTCTTTTCAATGAGATTCGAAGTGGTTCACGATTAATAATTTCTGAATCTCTGTATTTCGGCAATGGATTAAATCAAATCATCAACTGAATTCCAGAATTTCCTGGCAATCTTTCGAGCATCCTTGATCGTACCAACAATTCTATCGGATGGAATTCCTTCGAGGATGTCGAGACTGATCAGTAAGGAAGCCACATCATTGCTGAGACCAGTTACTATGCATTCGGTATTAGAATTGGCCGCAACTTCCAGAAGTTGTCCTATCACCACAGCGGCACTTTCGTCAATATTCACCGTGTCCGTGAAATCAAAAATGACAACCTCGTGCTCAATGATATCCTGACCGATCACACTGACCAACTTATGAGATGCAGCAACACTCAACATACCCCTCAACGCTACCATCCCGGCTCTTGCCGAAAGAAGGTCGTCTTGATTTGACATCTCGTCTTCTTCAAGCAATTTCGTATCCAACAAAGGTACCGAAACCACACTGTCAAGCTCCAACTTTTCCAATCCCAGTGCATGCACCATGCCACCAGCGATCAATCCAATGGCAACCGCAGTGATCAAATCTACAAATACGGTAAGTAAGAGTGTTACCATTAATACGACGAGATGCTCACGCCTCAGCCTGTGAACCCTGACCAGCATTCGCCAGTCGATGATATCCCAACCAACCTTGATAAGTACCCCCGCCAAGGCAGCAAGAGGTATCGGCTCAACGAATTGACCGAGGCCCAATACCAGCCCAAACAAGAGCAGTGCACGCAGTACACCTGATACCGGGGTTGATCCTCGGTGTCACTTACCGTTTAAATAGGTACCAATAGTTACCGTATGTTTCACGAAGCCTGCGGTTCATGGAATTGCGCAGTGTGACCTCCAGGATTTGCAGGGGCCCGAAGAACGCAGAGCCGACCGCGGTATTCCAGACATGGATCTGGACGGCCTCTTCCCGGTCTCCATCGGTGACATCGAAATAGGTACCAAGCCTTTCGGGGGAGAGGGAAGCTTCAAAATCGTTGAGGTTTTCTTCCGTGTAGCGAAAATTGTTGACTTCAGGATTGCCGTTTGCTATATAAACCATGGACGCTCCGGGACTGCCTCTGCCATTTGGTATGCACCCGGAGTGTAAGATGGCCTCCCGCACCTTGACATGACGGATTTGGCCGTACAGGTTGTCTGGGGTACTTTATCCCTTGCCAACTGGGTTACGTTTCCGGCCTTGCTCATGATTGATTCCTTCCCATTTTCGGTTTGCCCGGGATATATTGCCATCGTCCGGGAATATCAAGGATGTTCCTCCTGCTGGAACATGGTGCGGATCCCGTTTTTTTTTGCAGTAAGTGGTATGTTTTTAAATCGGCACATTTGTTTATTTTAAAATAGGTATGACACCCGCGACTTTGCACTCAAATACAGTGGACCGGGCATGGTTGACATACTGGATGCGGTTCTTCTGGTGCATGGCGGCAAACCTAGCAAGGGATGCATGGTCTCCAGCGACAAGCGTTTTTCCGACCTGGCCGTCAGGCACTATGGTGACCGCGACCGCTGGAGCGAGATCTGGGAGCTCAACGACATGAAGAAGGGACAGCCGATCAAGGCTGGTGATTGTTTTTTGTTGCCGGACAAGTAGCATGTCCTTTCTGTTTTGCTGAATGACTGGGCGTGGGATGCAAAATCCCACGCAAGTTAGTCATTTTGAATTGAAGCCATTAGATATTCAATTGATTGTGTGACCCGATGGCAACCAATGTTACATGATTGTCGTCAAGGGTATAAAGCAAAACCAGATCACCCTTGATATGGGCATCCCAAGTGCCCTTTCTATCACCCTTCAATTGATGTGCCTTATATTTTGCTGGAAGGGGTTCCCTATTTTTCACGTAGGTCAGGAATTCCGAAACATCGGCATGAAGTCGGGGCC
>CAZHIL010000123.1:0-11373 GCA_964532985.1 uncultured Albidovulum sp.
ATTGAATGCTATCAAAATGGATGGTAATCCCTACCTGCTGATTCTTCCAATCGATGGTTATTTTGATGATCTTGATGTTTTCGTGCAAGCGCTTGCCAAGGGAGTCAACTGGGCAGGTAAAAACAGGATTGTCACTTTTGGTGTAAGGCCTGAAACTCATACCCAGGATTATGGTTATGCCCAAATGGGACAACAGTTGGAAACTGATGTCTTCAGGTTGGATCAGTTTCAAAGAAAGCCAAATACCAAAGACAAGAAAGCTACCCTTGAATGGGATAAATCCCTTTGGAATCTCGGAATATACTTGATTAAACCCTCGCTGTTTCTTGAGGAGTTGGAAAAAATCGACCATGAGTCCCTAACTGCCTTGCAGTCGGCATCTACCAATGCTGTAGTCGATACATCACTCTACTGGCCGGGTTCTCCATACGAAACCTTGCCAGCCAGATCCTTTGAAAGAGGGTTTCTGGAAAAGACATCCAAAGCAGTTGTGGTCAAGGTCAATACCAAATGGACTGATCTGGGTACTTGGAAACGTGTTCATTCCTTATCCGATCTTGATGAGAACCATAATTCCCTGACAGGAGATGTGATTTCGGTAGGTTCATCAGGTAATATTGTCAAATCCACCAGCCGTTTGGTTGCCACTGTAGGTTTGAAGGAAACTGCAGTGATTGAGACCTCGGATGCCGTTTTGGTTTCAGCCCTCGATAAGTTGGAACTTGCCAAGGGGGTAATTACCGAGCTTCAGACCAATAATCGAAATGAACTCATCGAACATAAGCGGGTGTACCGACCATGGGGTTCCTATGAGAGTATTCGACAGGGGGAAGGCTTCCAGGTCAAATCATTGATGGTCCATCCCAAGGCAAAACTCTCACTCCAGGCACACAGGCACCGTTCGGAACACTGGACTGTAGTACGGGGTATTGCCAAGGTTACATGTGATGACACCATTCTTACACTTGAACCGAATCAATCAACCTATATTCACTTGGGTGCAAGACACCGCTTGGAAAACCCGGGAAGTGAAGAATTGGAGGTTATCGAAGTACAATGTGGAAGTTATTTGGGGGAAGATGACATTATTCGTTTCGAAGATGATTTTGGGCGTATCCGTGATTAATATTTTCCAAGCCTTCAAAATGCATGTAAGACCAGAATATGAATTCTAATTTCCTTTCAAAGATACCAAATACCTTATTGGGTGGGTTCTACATAATCCCCTCGATGTTTGTCATTGGTCTTATCGATAATTTTGTCCGGTTTATTGCCCTGGAAGCCGGTGTTTGGCAATTTCATTTTCTCAGATCTATCATTGGATGTATCGCAATAATAGTCTTTTGCATTTACAAAGGACACAGCCTCTGGCCTCAAAGACCTGGAATTGTCTTCATTCGTTCGGTATTGATTGCCTCTTCCATGATCCTGTATTTCGGTTCACTGGCACTGATGCCGATTGCAGAAGCAGGAGCAGCCTTGTTCAGTTCTCCCATTTTTATACTGGGATTCTCGGTCCTGTTTTTCAAAACCAAAGTCGGGCTTCTCAGGATTTTATGCGTTGTGTTGGGTTCCATAGGTGTCTTGATGGTGCTTAAGCCCGATATTGGAAATTTCAGCATCTTCACCATTTTCCCCTTGATGGCTGGTGCCTTGTACGCCATGGGACAAATCCTGACAAGGCACTATTGTGCTGATGAGAAAACCTCTGTCCTGTTATTTGGCTTTTTTGCCATGATTGGCTGTTTCGGTTTCGGTGGCTCGATCATACTTACCCTACTGGACCTTTCACCTGAAACCATAAATATAGCCCCGTTTTTTCTGTCGGGTTGGAAACCCATAACATCCGAGTTTATTTTCTGGACCGTAATACAAGCATCCGGCTCTCTCCTGGCTGTAGCTGGCTTGATCAAGGGATATCAGGTAGCTGAACCCACATTTGTAACTATATTTGAATACAGTTTTTTGATATTTGCCGGTTTTTGGGGCTGGGTTATCTGGTCTCAAATTCCTGATGCGATGGGTATATTCGGCATAGCCTTAATTATCGGGGCGGGTATAGTGATTACCATCAGATCCCTGCCCACCCAAGCAATGAAATAATAGAAATTGGTCCAAAACTATGAAAAAGTCTTGTTGTTCCCTCATGACAAGTTCAAGAAATTGCTATTGCAAGCATTTACCCGAACAGCAAAGGCTTTGCCTTGAAAATTCTTTTACAAAATCTAGTATCAAATCTCGTCTTCTAATTTAACCAACCATTGATTGAGATGTTCAACATTCATTAAGAAACAGGAAAAGTGATGATAAAAAATAGAGTAAAAAAGGCTTTCGGCGAAAAAAGACCAGTTCTTAATGCATGGTGTTCCATTGCCAATCCATTCATCTCCGAAATTCTCGCAGCCCAGGGCTATGACAGCATTACCGTTGACATGCAACATGGTGTCGTTGATTATACCGATGCTGTCAGAATGTTCCAAACCATGAGGGCAAGCAATACAACACCGATGGCCAGAGTTCCCTGGCTGGAACCAGGAATTATCATGAAATCACTGGATGCAGGTGCTTACGGGATCATTTGTCCCATGATAAATAATCGTGCCCAAGCCGAAGAGCTGGTATCCTATGTGAGGTATCCCCCAAAGGGCACGAGAAGTTTTGGCCCAACCAGAGCCCTTTATGGTGCCGGTGACAACTACTACAAGGAAGCAAACGAGAATGTTACCTGTTTTGCAATGATCGAGACTGGTGAAGCTTATTCCAATCTTCGAGAAATCGTAACCACTCCTGGACTGGATGGTGTTTACATAGGTCCAGCCGACCTGACCCTGGGGGTTACCAATGGTAAATTGCCACCGGGTTTGGACCGCCAGGAACCGGAAATGATTGAATGCATCAAGAATGTAATGTTTGCATGCAAGGACGAAGGTATTATTGCTGGTATTCATACCGGCTCATCCGAATATGCAATCAAGGCCATCGAATGGGGATTTGATCTGGTAACCCTCCTCAGCGACGTGAGATTACTTTCAGGCGCAGCCAAGCAAAACATCTCCGAGGTAAAAAAGGGGTTGAACCTGATTACGCAAAGTGAAGCCGACGACCAGACCACAAGTTATTAAGTGAATGGAAAAAACTGCTGGCAAGGAAATAAGCATAAATGCCTCAGCCATTGCCCTGGAGGAAAAAGGTGTTCTTATCATTGGTCCCTCAGGATCAGGTAAAAGCACCTTGGCCATCGAAATGATATCGCTTGGAGCAACGCTTGTGGCCGATGATCAAACAAATGTGATGGTAGGATCAGATGGTTTGTATCTCAGCCCGCTGAAAAACAACGCTGGATTGATTGAATCAAGATATTTAGGGATTTTGAAACTGCCTTGGCAGGAAAATATCAAGCTAACGACCGTCATTGACCTTTCAAAAACGGAAAAAAAGCGATTGCCTCCGTTTCGTACCCATAAGTTATTAAATTACAAAATTCCCTGTATTTATGCTAAAGGCAACAGAATCATTGCCAAGGCATTATATGTATTGTTGACCGGTGAACGGAAACATTAAATGCCACAATTGTTATAATCAATAACCTTGGGTAATATACCTTGAATATTATGACTGAAATGAAAAACAGATCACGACAGTCCCGAAAAGTCATGATTGGGGGCAATACCAGGTGATAGGAATTGTTATTGTTGCTAATGGCAATTTTGCACTCGAATTGTGTGAATGCCTTGAACAGATCTTGGGTAAACAGCAAAATCTGGCAGCAATAACCATGGATGACGATATTGACAGGAATGAAAAGGAGGCCGAAATCTGTACTGCCATCTGCGAGGTGGATCAGGGAAAGGGTGTTGTTATTCTGACGGATATTTATGGCAGTTCACCTTCCAACCTGTCAGTTTGTGCCTGTCGCAAAACTCCCGGAACAATCCTTACGGGGGTAAATCTACCGATGTTGATCAAACTTGTGAAATCAAGAAACAAGAGTATTCAAGAAGCCACAAAACTTGCTTTTGAAGCTGGTCGTCAACATATCAGAATCTATGAAGAAAGGTAATTGAATGGTCCTAAAATGTGACCTCGAAATAATTAACGAAAAAGGACTGCATGCAAGAGCTTCAGCCAAATTTGTGGAAATCGTCGAGCAATATGATTCTGAGGTTGAAGTTTCATTTGACGGTTTGACGGTGGCTGGTGACTCCATCATGGGTTTGTTGACTTTGGCAGCCTCAATGGGTTCAACAATTTCGCTGGAAATCTTTGGTGATGATGCAAAGGAGCTGAAGTTGGCGTTGGAAACTTTGGTTGCCGAAAAGTTTTATGAAGAATCATGAACAAAGTTAAGGCACCCATAGTTGTTTCCGAGCTGACTGGGTTTCCGGAGGGGTATGAAAAACCCTTTACCGATGATCCCAATTACCAGCCTTACAAGAGCAAGCAATTATCCTATGGCAATACCTTTCCCGGCTCTTACCGGGGAGCAGTTATCAGGACCATTGAATGGCTGACTGGCAAATTGACCCTGATCAGGTTGATCAGAATATACGAAAGCACCGGACGATTTCCGAACCAGACCTTTTTCAGCAAAGCTCTTGAGTTGTTGCAGATTGATCTCCTTACACCCATGGAGGAAATTCAGAAGATTCCCAAGACTGGATCTGTAATCATTGTTGCGAATCATCCGCACGGATTGGTTGATGGGTTGATCCTTGCGGAAATCTGCGAGCGGATCCGCAAGGATTTCAAAATCCTTACCAGGGAATTGCTCAACACCATCCCCGAGATTCAGGATCAACTTCTACCAGTCGCATTTCCACATGTTGAAAACCATCTCAAACAAAATGTTGCCATGCGCAAGTTGGCAATGGAGCATTTGGCTGCTGGCGGTGTTATCGTACTGTTTCCTGCCGGCCAGGTGGCTTCTGCACCCAGTTGGACAGCCCCGGCGGTTGAAGCTTCATGGAACCCCTTCACTGCAAAACTAATTCGGAAAAGCGATGCACGCATTGTACCGATTTTCTTCCCTGGGGAAAACAGCCGTTGGTACTATTGGGCGAATTTGATTTCCCCGACGCTCCGACAATCCCTCCTCCTGCATGAGATTGCCCACTCGATGAAGAAACCACAAAAACCCATTATTGGCGATGTGATCGAACGTGAGGAAGTTAATAGCTTCAAGGGTAACACCGAAGAATTCATGAGTTGGTTGCGGGCCAAAACCCTGGCGTTGGGGAAATAGGATTTTTTGGTTCTAAGTGTTAGCGGGTCGGTTGTTTGGGATCAAAGTGATAGTCGTAAAAACCTCGCATTTTTTTCTTGCCTAGCCATTTGGCCTCAACATATTTTTTCAATAATGGGCAAGGCAAATATTTGGTATCACCCAAACCATTGTGAAGAACTTCCATAATGGACTGGCAGGTGTCAAGACCGATAAAATCAGCTAGTTCCAGTGGCCCCATCGGGTGATTTGCTCCTAACTTCATGGATTTGTCGATAGATTCAACATTCCCGACCCCCTCATAAAGGGCATAGATTGCCTCGTTTATCATCGGCATCAGTATTCGATTGACAATAAATCCCGGGAAATCTTCCGAGGAGGTATGGGTTTTACCCAATGATTTCACAACCTTCTTCAATTCTTCATAGATCATGTCTCCGGTTGCAATGCCCCGAACCAATTCAACCAGTTTCATTTGTGGGACAGGATTCATGAAATGAAAACCCATAAATCTTTCAGGCCTGTCGGTTTTGGCACCCAACCTTGTGATTGAAATGGATGAAGTATTGGTCGTGAGCAGTGTATCCTCACCCAGATAATTTTGAATTTCCTCGAAAATACTGTTCTTTATTTCCTCGGTTTCCACGGCACATTCAATTATCAAATCGGATTCCCCGAGCTCGGGCAATCTTCGCTTGATGCTAATTCTACTCAAGGCTTCCTTTTTTTCATCAATGGTCAGCTTTTCCAGGTCAATGAGTATATTCATGTTTTTTTCGATGCTTTGAAAGCCCGTAAAGGCAGCCTCGAAGGAAGAATCATGGAGCAGAACCTGATATCCGGCCAAAGCAAAGACATGGGCAATACCGTTGCCCATTTGCCCTGCACCAATAACTCCGACTTGTTTGATTTTCATAATATCCCTGCAATTTACCGGATCACTGAAACTTATAGGTATTTTCCCGAAATCTTATGTCAACTTTCAGAAAACCAAAGGTATAAATTCTTTTTGATAATTTTCTAACCATTTTTCTTATATTTTCACGGTTATTACCACTTAATGGTTATTTATTGTGGTTAAAATCTCCAATTTAACTGCTTACTTGGAATAACTGAATACGGAACAATCAGATTTCAATCATGAAATTTGCAAATTGGGTGATAGATATAATTTTTCGGTAGGAACCTATGGAAGAACGAACCATACTCATTACAGGATGTTCATCAGGTATCGGACTTGATGGTGCCTTGACCCTTTCCCAGAGAGGTTGGCGGGTATTGGCCACCTGTCGACAGGAAAAAGACTGTACCAGATTGCAGGATATGGGTCTGGAGAGTTTTGTTCTGGATTATTGCAGCAAGGCAAGCATCAAGGAAGGTTTTGAGGAAACCATGTCAAGAACGGGTGGTGCCCTATACGGCTTATTCAATAATGGTGCTCATGGATTTTTGGGAGCTGTCGAGGATACACCAGTTGAAGCCCTCCGGGAAATTTTTGAAGTCAACTTTTTTGGATACCACGAACTAACCAAACTCGTGATACCTGTCATGAGAAAGCAGGGATATGGTAGAATTGTCCAGAATTCGTCAATTTTAGGCTTTACCACTTTACCTTGGAGAGGGGCTTACAATTCTACCAAGTTTGCACTTGAGGGGCTGACTGATACACTCAGGATAGAACTAAGAAACACAGATATTTTTATTTCACTCATACAACCAGGACCAATTGGTACAAAGATCAGGGTAAATACACGCCAGCATTTTGAAAAATGGATTGATTGGGAGACTTCTCCATTTGTTGATGATTACAGGAATCGTCTTATTCCCAGATTGTATCAGGAAAATGGTAAAAAGGATCCATTTGAATTACCTGCTTCGGCAGTTACGAAAGCACTTATTCATGCCCTTGAAGCAAAAAGACCAAAAGAAAAATACAGGGTTACCTTTCCAACACAATTCATGGCAGTCATGAAGCGTATTCTTCCAACCAGTGCTGTCGACAGAATTTTGGCAAGACAACTTTAGGTGAAACATGAAAGGTATTATCATTGGTGCTGCCCTCTTATTTGTACTGATTGTGCTTCTGGTTGGTATTATCGGTTTTGCAGCAGATACGGAATTCAACCGCAAGCATGGTAATAAGTTGATGCGCCTTAGGGTTTTGTCCCAGGCAGTGGCCGTGATTTTGATTATCCTTTTTGTAATGTTGGACGATTGAGGTACTAATGGTTGTACTTAACAAAATCTATACCAAAACAGGGGACAAGGGTGAAACAGCCCTTGGAGACGGTTCGAGGGTTGCCAAGACCTCGCCAAGGGTTGAAGCATACGGTACGGTCGATGAATTGAATTCCATCGTGGGAATTGCCGTGTTTCATGCTGAGGGAAAAATCAGGGAACAGTTGCAAACCATTCAAAACGACCTGTTCGACCTGGGAGCTGATTTGTGTGTACCCGTAACCCAAAATGTAAAGGCTGAATATCCTCCTCTTCGAATGGTTAAAGCCCAAGTTGAACGGCTGGAAAGTGAAATTGACCAGGTAAATAAAGATCTTTCTCCATTAAGAAGTTTTGTCTTGCCAAGTGGTACCCTTTTGGCCTCCTACCTTCACCAATGTCGAACCGTTGCCAGGAGAGCCGAAAGATTGACAGTCGGTTTATCCAAGGAGGAGTCCATCAATCCCGATACCATTAAATATCTCAATCGTCTTTCCGACTGGTTTTTTGTCATGGCAAGAGTGACCAATAACAACGGTAAAGATGATATTTTGTGGATTCCTGGTGCCAGTAGAAAAAAATAGTTGGGGAATCTGTAAAATCAGATTTTATTGCTTAATTGGGAATCCTTGAGTGATATGAATTGTACTTCCCTTTTTGAAAGGATTGGAAATGAAGGTTCTTGTTCCTGTTAAAAGAGTTATTGATTATAATGTCAAGGTTCGGGTACAAACCGATGGTTCAGGTGTTGATCTTGCCAACGTCAAGATGTCCATGAACCCTTTTGATGAAATTGCGGTAGAAGAAGCAATACGCCTGAGAGAAGTAGGCAAGGCTGAAGAGGTTATCGCTGTTTCAATTGGTGTTCCCAAAGCCCAGCAAATACTTCGAGCTGCCCTGGCCGTGGGTGCCGATCGGGCAATCTTGATTCATGCAGCCGATGATCCTCATGTCGATATTGAACCACTGGCTGTTGCTAAATTGTTGAAGGCTGTCGTTGATGAGGAACAACCGGGTCTGGTACTGATGGGGAAACAGGCAATTGACAATGACATGAATGCAACCGGACAGATGCTTGCAGCCCTACTTGGATATCCACAGGCAACTTTTTCCTCGGAACTCAATGTCGAGGGAAATGAGGCAGTCGCTGTTCGTGAGGTCGATGGTGGTTTGCAGGTCATCAAGATGCAATTGCCTGGGATTGTAACGGTTGACTTGAGAATGAATGAACCAAGGTATCCTTCCTTACCAAGCATTCAAAAGGCAAAAAGGAAGCCTTTTGAAACCAAGACTCCAGAGGATTATGGAGTTGATATCAGCAATCGGCTGGAAATACTCAAGACCGTTGAGCCTCCGACCAGAAAGGCCGGGGAAATCCTGCCTTCGGTTGGAGATCTGGTAGACAAGTTACAAAATGAAGCGGAGGTAATCTAAATGGCAGTTTTACTTTTAGCCGAGTTGAACGGCTCGGAACTGGCTCTGGACCTTACGGCAAAGACACTGACAGCAGCTCAGGAACTTGGTGAAGTTACCGTTTTGTGTGCCTCGGAATCCTGTTCCGAAGCTGCAGAACAAGCCAGTCGATTGGAGGGAGTCTCCAAGGTAATCAAGATCGAGAATCCAATTTTCGGGAATGGACTTGCTGAACCTTTGGCCGACTTGATTGTCAGTCTCTCTGATAATTATGACCATTTGGTAGGACCCGCCTCCACCTATGCCCAAAACATTCTGCCTAGAGCGGCTGCCTTGCTGGATTGCATGATGATTTCGGATATTTCGGGTATCATTTCCGAAGATACCTTTGAGCGGCCGATTTATGCCGGCAATGCCATCCAGACCGTTAAATCAAGTGATCCCAAGAAAGTTATTACAGTCCGAACAGCTGCCTATCAGCCTGCAGGAGAGGGCAATTCCGCTCCCATTGAAGAGATGAGCCAGGAAATAGCAAACACCATCAGTGAGTGGGTTGAAGACCGAGTGGCTTCTTCGGATCGTCCGGAACTTACTTCGGCAGGTATTGTCGTATCTGGAGGCAGAGGTGTTGGATCAGTTGAGGATTTTGAATTGATTTCCAAACTGGCGGACAAGCTGGGTGCAGCCGTGGGTGCTTCCCGAGCAGCAGTCGATTCAGGATATGCTCCCAACGATTGGCAAGTTGGTCAAACCGGTAAGGTTGTAGCCCCAAATCTCTATGTTGCGGTAGGGATTTCGGGAGCCATTCAACATCTTGCTGGCATGAAGGATTCCAAAATCATCGTTGCCATCAACAAGGATGAGGATGCCCCGATTTTTCAGGTTGCCGATTATGGCGTTGTCGCTGACCTCTTTCAGGCAGTCCCGGAACTCATCGAGAAGTTGGACGAGATCCAATAGCATAATTATTCCTGTCTAGGCAGGTTAATTCCCTTATCTCTTACTCAACAGGTTGTTTCTGTTATCCGGAACAGCCTGCCATAATTTGTTCGCAAATTAATTCTTGACAGTACTAAATTGTGCATTAATTTAATTTCCGACTATTTTACTCGGAAAAGAAAGTTTCAAAATGAAAATACTCAATTGTGTCCGTTTTTCCATATTTGGGATGGTAGTAGCAATTCTTGGATTGCAGCCTGTTCAGGCAGATGAGGTGAACATCTACTCCTACAGACAACCTGAACTGATTCAACCTTTATTGGATGAATTTACCAAAAGGACCGGTATTGAAACCAACATCATATTCCTGCAAAAGGGAATGATTGCCCGACTTGAGGCTGAGGGGACAAGATCACCGGCTGATGTCATTCTGACGACTGACATTTCCCGCTTGCAGAATCTTGTTAATGCTGGATTAACCCAAGTGATTGATTCAGATATTCTGAAACAAAACATTCCAGCAAACTTCAGGGATCCCGAAGGTGAATGGTTTGCCTTAACCCTAAGGGCAAGGATTGTTTATGCTTCCAATGAAAGAGTCTCCGAAACAGTCTTGACCTATGAAGAATTGGCCAATCCCGAGTGGAACGGGCGGGTATGTACCAGATCCGGTACTCATGCTTACAATCTGGCCCTGATATCATCGGTAATGAACCACTACGGCATGGATCAAACCAAGGCTTGGTTGCAGGGTGTCAAGGATAACCTTGCCCGCAAACCACAAGGCAATGACCGAGCTCAAGTCAAGGCAATTTGGGCTGGAGAGTGTGATATTTCGCTAGGCAACACCTATTACATGGGACTCATGGTATCACATGAGGAGCAAAAGGCCTGGGCTGATGCAGTCCGTATCATTTTTCCCACATTTGTGGATGGTGGAACTCATGTAAATGTTTCCGGCATGGCCATGGCCAAACACTCGCCGAACGAGTCCAATGCCTTGCAGTTTATGGAATTCCTGTCATCCATGGATGCACAGCAAATCTATGCCGAAGTCAATCATGAATATCCTGTTCGCCCCGATGTAGCTCTTTCAGCACTTGTAGAAAGTTGGGGAGCATTTGAGCCGGATAACCTTAATCTGGATACCATTGGAGCAAATCGCGAGCAGGCCCTTCAAATCGTTAATGAAGTTGATTTTGACGGCTGATTGTTACTATCAGCCGCAACTCCAGTTGGGAGTTGTAATTCAAGCAATATGTAGTTTGTGGGGAACTTGATGATCCCCACTTCTCATTTGGAGATGATTTGATACTCCAATAGATTTGCCATTCAGTAAAATAATGAATAAATTCTAATCTATGAATTTCAGGGATACTTGTACCAATTCAAGATAACAAGTTATCCACAATGAAATTTTTCAGATAGCTGGTATCCCTGTGAGTAATACCTATTTCAAAAATTTTACAGTGTAATTTACAATCAATTGTGGCTATAACATCAACAATTAAATCAGAATTATGAGCAAATCCCGGGAATCTCACCATTAATGCCGAAAAACCTTTTTGATCATTTCTCCCAAG
>CAZHIL010000124.1:0-2205 GCA_964532985.1 uncultured Albidovulum sp.
CCACTAAATAGGTTAGGACATTTATTCTGGGTTTAAATATACCATATTTTTTGGAAATATTTAAATCAAGTTGATTGAATATCTCTGACTAAAAAATGGATAAAATATTGAATTTTTGCGACGATAAGATTACTGGTCTCATTTTGCTGCCTGATGGTACAATTATTAAGGGACAGGGATTTGGTGCCAAGGGTATTCGTGTGGGTGAGCTTTGTTTCAATACATCGATGACAGGTTATCAGGAAATTATAAGCGATCCATCCTATTGCAATCAAATCGTCTGTTTTACCTTTCCCCATATAGGTAATGTGGGTTCCAATCCCGAAGACTATGAAACAGAGACGCCGGTTTTAGAGGGGATAATTACCAAATGGCCTCCAACAGAACCCTCCAACTGGAGAAGTCAAGGTGGTCTTGATGAGTGGTTGATCAATGAGGATTTGGTTGGAATTACGGGTGTTGATACAAGAGCGCTAACCCGATTGGTTAGAAATAAAGGTGCCCTCAACATTGCAATTATCCACTCGTCTAATTGTGTTGAGGATTTGGAAAAAGCCAAGGAAATGCTCGCTTCATTCTCCGGCTTGATGAATAAGGACCTGGCCAAGGAAGTTACCCGTAAATCACCGGTAAATTGGGACAAATCCCTCTGGGATTGGCCAGAAGGATATTCAAACCCGGGGTCCTTAAAGTACAAGGTTGCTTCACTAGATTTTGGAGCCAAGGACAACATACTGAGGTGCCTTAGTTCGGTTGGAGCCATTTCCAGGGTATTCCCAGCTGAAAGCACATTTGATGAAATCATGGAATGGAAACCAGATGGTATATTCCTTTCGAACGGACCAGGAGACCCCGAAGCAACTGCAACCTATATCGTGCCTCTCCTGAAAAAATTGATCGAAACGGGGATACCCATTTTTGGTATTTGTCTTGGCCATCAATTGCTTGCCTTTGCGCTTGGAGCAAAAACAGTCAAGATGGGTCATGGTCACCATGGTGCCAATCATCCAGTCAAGGAGTTGGACACAGGCAAGGTGGAAATCACTACCATGAATCATGGTTTCATGGTTGACAGAAATTCCCTTCCACTAGATGTAGAAGAAACCCATGTTTCCCTATTTGACGGTACTAATTGTGGCTTGAGAAGTAGGTCTCATCCGGTATATTCGGTTCAGTTTCATCCCGAGGCAAGCCCAGGTCCACAGGATAGTTTTTACCTCTTCAAAAGATTTGAATCCTTGATGGAATCTTATCAAAAATCCTAAGAATTCTAAGCCATCGATAAATTAGGTGGAAATTTGGTAAACATGAATGTTTACCAAAATCCTTGCTTTGAAAGATTATGAAGCTGAATTCAATTTACTTCAAAGTGATGATTGAATCAGTTCTTTTCCTGATCTACCAATTTACCTTCGGTAATCCACGGCATCATTGCTCTCAGTTTTTCACCGACTTCCTCAATCTGATGAGCATCGTTAACTCTTCTGATTGCCTTGAAGGATGGTTGGCCTACAGAACACTCACGCATCCACTCACTGGTAAATTTACCATTTTGGATATCACTTAGAATCTTCTTCATTCGTGCCTTGGTCTCATCATATGGCAGTACCTTTGGTCCTGAATAGTATTCGCCATATTCAGCCGTATTCGAAATTGAATAATTCATGTTGGCAATACCACCCTCGTAAATCAGATCAACAATGAGTTTGACTTCATGCAAGCATTCGAAGTAGGCCATTTCTGGTGCATAACCGGCTTCGACAAGTGTTTCAAAGCCCTGCCTGATTAGTTCAACCAATCCACCACAAAGGACGGCCTGTTCGCCAAATAAATCAGTTTCACATTCTTCCTTGAAATCGGTTTCAATGATTCCCGAACGACCGCCCCCAATGGCGGCACAATAGGATAATGCAGTTTCCATGGCTGAACCGGTTGCATCTCTATCGACAGCAACGAGACAGGGTACGCCCCCACCTTTGACGAATTCACCCCTTACGGTGTGTCCCGGGCCCTTAGGTGCAATCATTACCACGTCAACACCGGATTTCGGTGTAATGAGTTGGAAGTGGATATTCAAACCATGGGCAAAGGCGATGGCTGCACCTTCCCGAATATGATCATGAACATATTTGTAGTAGGTTTCGGCCTGTAGTTCATCAGGCATTGTAAACATGATCAAATCGCACCATGCCGAAGCTTCCGAAA
>CAZHIL010000125.1:0-4233 GCA_964532985.1 uncultured Albidovulum sp.
CATAATAGGCGGCATCATGATAAATCCAACCGACTGTACCACTATTATCCATGGAAGCAGCGAGTGCATCAGCTGCCTGCTTTCCCATTTCAAATAGGTCATCAGTTACAATTGCAGCATAATCTTCCGGATGCTTATAACCAGACGGCAGGTTTGATAAGAAGGTTAGTGCCACACCAGCATCCTTTGCCTCTTCAAATGCCGCAGCAGATGTGACAGGATCAAGTGGCAATGAGAGTATAATGCTTGGATTCCTAGCCAGGGATGTTTCAATATCATTCCGCTGCTTGGCAGCATCGAAACCCGCACTGGTTACAGCAACAACTTCTATTCCCAACCGTGTAAATTCGTCTCTTGCACCTGCAGTAACAGCGTTGACAAAATCCGATTGGTCATGCCACAGCAGAGCTGCAGTATAATTACCTGCCTGAATTGATGCAACAAGGTCATCACCAACCACAATTTCAGAACTTGGAGTAGCAGACTCCCCTCCAGGGCCAATTGTTTCGGCACTGACCCAAGATCCAAGAAATATTATCAGTATTGTGCTGATAAATGTTTTTGCCAGTTTAGTCATAATGGTCTCCTTTCACTGGATTGAATTGTTTGACAAAGGTTTAACTCCACAATATTGTGCGATAAACAGGGCAAAACTCCGTATTGACGCAAGGTATTCATCTTTACAGATTCGTTCTTCAAAAGTGTGAGCAACGGAAATATCTCCAGGAGCACAATAGACTGCTGGGCAGCCAAAATCGTTCACAAGAAAAGACTTTTCCGACCAAAAGGGAGCACCTTTAATCTCTCCCTTCTTCGATGAGGCTCGACGAATACAATCCTGCAAGAGCACGACTTGTTCAGTATCCTGCGGTATTTCAGATGCCGAACCCCCTTTCGGATGATCCCGTCCTGCCGGATAGTCAACCTGAACCGAAATCCCTTCACTGGAAAAAATGCAGGCTTCAAACTTCTCTATCGCCTCATCCATATCTTCATCGGGATGAAGTGTTCTGATTAACGAAAACCTGCATAATTCCGGAACGGCAATAAAACCACCTCCTTCAATGCTGGTCACAAGAAGGGATGATGGGCCAACAAGGTCGTGGGAAAAACCCGAACGTAGTTCTGTTTCATGTGACCAAATCCTGGCTAATAGTTCGTGAGTATATTTAAGTGCGTCAACTCCTTGTTCAGGCTTGCCAAAATATGCAGTTTTTCCTTTTACTGTCAGATCAGCAATAAAAAATCCAATTTGTGCCGTGAAGATATTTAAAGTTGTTGGCTCAAGGTAGATGGCAAAATCTGGAGCAGGCAACTTTTCAGCTTCAAATTGTTGTACAAAGGCTTTTATTCCTGCACTAACACCCGTACCAGTTTCCCCACTTTCTTCATCACCAACAAAAGCAAAAGTAATACCACCCTCTAATTCATAACCAATGCTTTGAAGTAACCGAAGGCTCGCTAAAGCTGCACATATTCCACCCTTAAGGTCGCAAGCACCGCGCCCCCAAATTGCCTCTTCAAATTCAACACCAGCGAATGGATCGGCTCGTGGGTCAGATTGCCAGTAATTTTCCCAACCTCGAACGTGGACAGTATCTGTATGACCTACAAACATCAAATGGGGACGACCTTCCTTACCCACTAGGTGCCCCCAAACATTTTTGCGACCCTCAAGAAAATCGCCGAAATCAGTTTTCAATCCAAGTTTCTCAAGCTCAGTGAGTAGAAACGAAGCAAACGGTGTTTCATTTCCAGTAATACTTTCCAAAGCAATTGAACTACGCAAGAGGTCTAAATCGGCATTCTCATCCTGCGCTTGTGAAAGAGTCTGCATGAATTCAATCATTGCACCTCACAAGTGTTGAAGTTCTCAATGGCTGGGGCCGGCGGTACCGAAATTGTCCCTATATCCTGACCTTCTGCAAATAAGGACAAGTGCAAGTGATAGAGTGCCGTCGCAACACCCCCTGCAAGGCTGGCCTGATTACCAAGCATTGTTTTTTCAATCTTGATCTGTCTTGGAATACAATGTGAGGCGTATTTGGTAATCCTTTCGAGCAACTCCGGACGCGAACCGATAGAGCCCCCCACAATTATTTTGGATGGATCAATGATGGCAACGATAGCTGCTATAGCAAAAGCCAAATTCCTGGCGACATTATCTAAAACCTCAATTGCATATTTATCACCTGAAGCAGCGGCTTCGAAAACTTCTGGAACAGTTTTATCAATTCCGGATCGCTCTTTGTAGTTGTTTATTATTGCCCACGTTGCAGTCGCTCTTTCCAACGCTCCTGAATTGAGACTTTCGGGTTCATTTGGATCAGTACCAATAGGCAAAAATCCAACTTCTCCTGCAGCTCCGAAACTTCCCCTTAACAGGTTGCCGCCAAGAACTATTCCAGCACCAACACCAGTTCCAATAGATAGAAATACAAGGCTATCATGCTCTCCTTGGTCACCATGCCAGTGTTCACCAAGGGCTGATAAATTGACATCATTTTCGACGATAATCTCAATACCCAGTTCTTTTCTGAGGCATTCAGCAAAGTTTATTTTATCAATTCCAGTTATATTTGGTGCAAGATGGATTTCTCCCGTTTCATTATCCTCAACACCAGGTACACCAATCACCACTGTATGCAAACCCTTGTAAGAGTTACCTGAATTGGAAACCAGGCTACGTACCATTCGGGTGATTTGATGAACAATATTTATTCCACCCTTTGGATCGGTTGATTCAAGCAACTCATACAAAATCCTGCCATTCAGGTCACACAGAGCAGCCCTTACCTTGGTTCCGCCCAAGTCCACGCTCGCTACCAATGCTGCAGTGGGGGAAAGTTCGTAAACCACGGCCCTTCTGCCGATATGACCCTCTGTCTGCCCCACGGCACGAACCCATCCCTTGGCCTCAAGTTTTGCAACAATTTCAGATACTGTCTGCTTGGACAGTCCAGTTATTTTCGCAACGCTGGCACGAGAAACTGGCCCATAATTCACAATTGCCTGGACAACAGAACTTTGCGATATCTTTCGGCTTATTTTAGTATAGGATGACATTTCAAATTAATTATTTCGTTCACTTACCGAACTTATTATGAAACATTCTTTCTGTCAACATTTTTTTTGGCCTTTCCCCTTATCGATTCCAGAACAACTGCCCAGCCAAAACCAAGGTGACCTGACAAGAAAAATGCCGATTTGTTGATTTCACTTTTCAACATAGCGACATTGGACAACTATGAGAAAATATTCACTTATGTGATGAACTCTTGGGGGTAGAAATCATCCGCAGGCTTTTCTCCTTGCCTTAATTCCCCAACAGAAAGGCCTAAACATTACCAAAAAATACTTGTTTGGTACCAAGTCCTGCCTTCAAGTTCAGATTCTAAAAGAACTTCATATCAAAGTGTTGTAAATCCTTACACCAGTTTTTTAGCAAACCCACTTTCATGCCCGAACTGTCGGAATGTCCTTCCAACGTGTTGTGTAACTCGGACTAAGAAACTCCCGGGACATCATCCACGGGCGTTCGATCCCACTGGATGCAATACGTATCGTTTCTGACCCGTAGCGTTGATTCATGCGATCCAGTACCCTCATCAACTCCCCAGTGGTTTCGCGAGGTGCTTTCTCAAGCAAAGGAGTTATCCTTTGTTGTTCGGTGGACAGGTCGGTCAGCAAAACACCTGCTTTCTGATAGGCATACCCGTCCTTCCAAATAACATCCAAACATCTTGTGGCAGCCTTAACCAAGGACAGATTGTCATTGCACGGGTTCAGAAAAGTACGGGATGCATTGTTTACATAGCGTAGCCCCTTTGAAAAGGGTGATGTTCGAATGAATAGCTGGATTGTTCCTGCGTAAACTCCCTTGGCTCTGGCTTTTTCGGCTACTCTAGATGTATAGGTTACTACCGCTTCCTGAAGTTGATGCTTGGTTGTAACCCTTCCCCTGAATCCCCGTGAAACCATCAGATGCTGTGGGTCAGGCGATAATTCTTCAATCTCTATGCAGGATTCTCCACGAAGTTCCCGTACAGTCCTTTCCAAAACGACACTGAACTTATTTCTGGCAGTCATGCAGTCAAGATCAGCAAGATCCTGAGCTGTCCCAATACCCATCAGGCGTAACCGCAGTGACAGGCGACGGCCAACTCCCCAGACATTCTCAATTGCTATCTGATCAAGGGGAAAGGGAGGTTCCATAATATGAACATTATTTGA
>CAZHIL010000126.1:0-3210 GCA_964532985.1 uncultured Albidovulum sp.
CGGTTGAGGTGTACAAAGCCAATGCCAGGCCGCAAGCAAATCTGGTGATGCTTTTGGAAACTCCTCCAACTGGTCATAAAAGACCTTTAACGCAAGTCGTGAATCCAATACCGGGTCATTTAACTGTCCCTGTTTTATACCACCATCCTTATAGTGTTTGACCAAACTGTGGTAGGGATTCCTGGGAAATGCCAAAGGGCTGAGGCGCAAAGTATCAACAACCGGTAGATTGAGCAGTCCCAGATTTGGATTTGTTGCTTCCAGATGGGGCCGGTCAAATGAGATAAAATTATGTCCAAGTACAAATGACACACCTTTGGCAAACTCATCAAGCTTGTCGAGACCGCGTCCCATGTCCTTACCTGAATAAGAAAAATCCTCATCGGTGTCAGAACGTACAGCACCAATGGCTTTTATGACATTTCCTTTGTTCACTTCCAGATCCAACGAAAGACAAACTGGCTTGAGAGATGCACCCTCCATCACAAAGCAAAGGGGATTGGCAAGTGTGTCCATAGTCAAATCATTGATAGGCTTTGATGGTAGTACTTAAGTACAAGTTTATTTTATTAATTGACCATTAATTTTTTTCACAATTACCTCCTTAAGTCTTTTTCTATCTTGTTCTTTCACTAGTAGATGACAATAGATTTTTCCTCATTTTTTTTGGAATTGAAATAAAGTAGAACAAATTTGTACTTGGGTACTTGATACGCATCACGTACCATGTTATTTTGAGAGTAAATATGATTGTTACCTTTAAGAATAAAGAGTCCAAAAAACTATGGTTGGGAGAATCATCTCGCAAGTACCCTTCAGAGATTCAGCAAAGGGCTCTTCGCAAACTTCGTCAACTTGATGCTGCCATTACAATGGAAGACTTAAAGAACCCACCTGGGAATCAACTGGAGCAATTAGAAGGAGATAGAAAAGGATTCATGAGTATTAGAATTAATAGACAGTGGCGATTATGCTTTAAGTTTACCGATGGTAAGGCGTTTGAAGTACATATTGTTGATTATCATAAATAGTGGAAGATTATGGAAGGATTAAACGAAAATGGCCATGTTAAAGAATCCACATCCTGGCGATATATTAAAACATGAGTTTATAGACGAAATCGGGATGAGCCAGAATAAACTTGCTGATTGTCTTGGTGTACCACCTAATAGAATCCATTCAATTGTAAAGGGTTCGCGTAGGATAACAGCTGATACCGATCTAAGATTATGCAAGTTTTTTGGGCTTTCCGAAGGCTACTTCCTGCGTTTACAAAATACATATGATACAATGGAAGCAAAACGTTCAATGGCTAAGCAGGTTGAAGGTATAGTGCCTTATACCCTCATGACTGGTGAAAAGGAATTTGCCTGAAGAAAGCAATTATAGTTTCCCTTTTTATCCAAGAATTGTGATTTAGTTCTTGAAAGATATATAGTCGTTTCCCAAGGAAGTACCTTCGCGACAAATGTACAATTTGGGACACAGGGGAAATCAGTGGGTTAGTCATCGAGCCGAACAAGGTTTTGGCTCCAAGAAAGTAAGGAGCCATATCGGGATTGAATTATCTTGTTATTGGCTTACAAGAATCCCAAAAATCCTTCCTAATAATCCCCTGTATTGAGGAAAGATTGTTCAATGGCTTCGAGAAACGATTGAGCTGAGGAACTTGGAGATAGAAGCAGAAAACCTTCCTCGAATTCTCGAACCAGAACCGAACTAAGGTGTTCCATCACGGTTCTGGCACATTTTCCCACCGGGAAGTTATTTAAATCAAGGGGGCAAATTCTTTCCATGGCCCGAACAATGTCCGGTCCGGACAGTCTGATCTGGCACCAATTGTCGGTTTGATCGGTAATATAGCCCGTATCGCCCAATTTTTCCCGAACTGTTAACTCCGGATAAAGCCCATCCCGCTCGAAGAGGGCAAAAACCTGGTCAGAACTCATCCACAGAAACAAAAACTCCCTGTTTTTGGAAAAAACAGAATGCCCGGGTTCGGGTGGGTATATGCCAAAGGCATTGACAAATTCACTGGAAAAAACGTCTTCACTTCCTCTTGGAATTGCAATTGAAACGATGGCTTGGGTAGAAATAATATCCAGATAATTGTCACCAAAATAGCGTTCCCTACCCCAGAGAAATGGGAATGGTTCCAGTTTATAATCAGCCACGCTGTCTATCCCCGTCAGGATCATAAAAATGGGGTGAACTGACTTCCACATCGGTGTTGTTGCCACGGAGAGGGTCAACGGCATTAACAATTTCGCCATACCGATTCAAACCATTCTTGATGAATCCCAATCCGATGGTGTGCCCCAGTGTTGGAGAATAGGCAACCGAGGTCATCCATCCCTCATCATTTTCAAGATTTTTTTCCTTGCCCTTGGATACAAAATGAGCTCCGGCATTGAACTGCTTGTTTTTGTCCACGGGAACAAATCCAACTAACCGGATACCATCTGGCTGGTTCAGTCCGGGCCGTTCCGATAATTTGTTGCCAATGGAATCCTTTTTCTTTGAAACCATACGCTCCAACCCGAGGTTAAATGCAGTAGTCTGGCCTGTAAGTTCATTCCCGGCAAAATGTCCTTTTTCAATTCGCATGACACCAAGTGCTTCCGTACCATAAGGTACGACATTGAACTCTTGACCTGCCTCCATCAAGGTTTCCATCATGGAATTGCCATAGCGGGACGGTACGGCAATTTCATAGGCAAGTTCACCAGAAAAGGAAATTCTGAACAAACGGGCCTTCCAACCTCCGCAAACCGTGAGATTGGCACATGCCATAAAGGGAAATGCCTCATTAGAAAGATCAAAATCATCGGTTATCTTGGCAAGTAGGCTCCTTGAATTAGGGCCTGCAACTGAAAACTGTGCCCAACCATCGGTAGTGGAAATCAAATGCACATCCAATTGTGGCCATAGGCATTGCCGGGCAAACTCCAGTTGTCGGAATACCAAAACGGCATTGGCCGTGGTTGTAGTAATGACATAATGATTCTCATCCAATCTGGCTACTGTACCATCATCATAAACAATCCCGTCTTCCCGCATCATAAGCCCATACCGAACCTTGCCAACAGGGAGTTTCAAGAAGGGATTGGCATAGATTCTGTTGAGGAATTCGGCCGCATCAGTACCCTGACAATCTATTTTACCGAGAGTGGAAACATCACAAACTCCTACCGAGTTACGTGTGGCCAA
>CAZHIL010000127.1:0-3859 GCA_964532985.1 uncultured Albidovulum sp.
TTCAAGACCCTTGTCCAGGTCACGCATCGAAAAGGCCTGAAAATCAGAACACTCCCTGCCCTGCACGTCCAAAATCTGGATGTATTCACCAGCCTTGACCTCATAAACAAAGGCCTCTCCGGGCATCACATTGCTGTCCACGATCGGATCAGCCAATGGTGGAGGTGGTTTCAGATGATTGGTTTCATCAGTTGGATGAGCACGTTTTACATAGAGGGCTATCTCGGTAAGGGCGTTTTGTTCCCAAGGCACCATTGAACTACCAGTCAGGGATACGATCAAGACGCCAGATTGGGAGGAATAGAACCTGTCCAATTGGCCAGCCGGGGTATCCTGACCATGAAGCGAGACGGCATCCCCATCCTCAATGTCAATTCCCATTTTTTGCAGCGAATCAAGAGGAAAGTCCTGACCGTGCAAGGGATGTTTTATCAATGCTATTGTACCATTGGGTTTTCCTGAACCCTTTGTGCCCAGGAAACCGGCATCAGATTTACCTTCATGGTTGAACATGATCATTTCGACAGCCTGTTTGCCCTCCAGATTCAAAATGCCTATTTCATCGCCTTCACAGATGGGAATGGTACGACTACCACCACCGGGAATAATGTACCTTTCCGTTCCCGGCAGCAAGATTGGTCTTCCAGGCTCGATAATTCCTCCCCGCTCAAAGGGGACTTCGTATCTAGGTCTATTCTCTTGGGTGACAGCCATTGGTGTATTCATTCAACCTATCCCTTGATCTCCGATGATCTTTCCCAGTCGGGTGAAAATCCCAGAACCTTTATGGCAGGGGACAGATTGGGATTGAACAGTAAATTGTGCCAATAAGTCGCTTGCCAGAAATAATCGCTGACAGGAAACTCTTCCAACTTGCAGGTCAAGGCGTACCTCTTGTTAAATGCTTCAAACCGCAGGATACAGGTTTTCGATTGCATCAAATCCCCATACCTTATCGAGTTTTCTTCAAAAGTTGCTGTAAGTGTATCAGAAAATCGATCGAATTGCTGATAATATCTTTCGGAAAAGAACTTGATTGCCTTATCCCGAACCTGAAAAGGGTCATTGGTGGATTTAACCATGTGATGCATTTCCGGAGTAACCGAATGCTGGAGATTGCGACAAAGTACGGTAATCACCTGAAAAGGATCCCAGGTACCGGTTTCGGAATGAACAACAGGCATAATGGAATGGTCGGGCTTGCCACCATTTTCACGTACGATGATTTGTCGTAAACGGCACTGCCATTTGAGGAATTCTTCCCTCAGTGGTACCTTCTTGGGCGCGTTTTCCCTGTCTGGAAAGAAATAAGTCATCGATTCGATATGAATGTCTAGCTGATTTCATACTCTCTGTCATGGCTGAGGCTGGGTATTTTTTGCCTCATTTCCCTTGCTTTATCAATGTCTATTTCTGCCACGATGACACCGGGGCTGTCACCGCCATCTGCCAAGACCTGACCCCAGGGGTCAATGATCAGGGAATGACCATAGGAAGCTCCTCCACCGGGAATGTCACCAACGGCGCAGGGAGAAACAACAAAGGCGCCGTTTTCAATGGCCCTTGCCCTGTTCAGGACATGCCAATGTGCTTGCCCGGTTGTTTTGATGAAGGCTGCCGGTACGGTAAGGATACTTGCCCCATTTTGAGCCATATCCCTATATAGTTTGGGAAATCTCAGGTCATAACAGACGGACAATCCGAGGGTACCGATACTAGTTTGGGTTATTACTGCCTGTCCACCGGGTTCTACGACGGCGCTTTCCCGATATTCAAGGGATTCAGATAATTTGATGTCAAACAGGTGGATCTTGTCATAGCGTGCGACTATCTCGCCATGATTGTCGATTACAAATGACCTGTTTCGGAAGAGTTCATTGGTACCTTCGATGGCAGTCGAACCACATAATACCCACACATTGTCATTTTTAGCCTTGGCCTGAAGCTGATGAAGAACTGGATGGTTTTCCTCACTTGCCACAGGAGGTGCGAGCAATCCATTCCTGCTTGTTAAGCCACCGCAATATTCCGGTAGGAAAATGAATTCCGCCCCTTGGTCTACAGCTGACTGGAAATGGACCTCGATCTCTTCTTCTGCTTCCTTGAAACTTGCCCTCGGGGCCAATTGCAAACAGGCTACCTTCACCATTTTCAGAATTTCATGTAAGCCTTTCGTAATAATACCAGCGGATGGCGATCGGACATCTGAAACTTGATCAGCAATTCCCGAGCAATCATATCCCGATCCTGTTGGTTATCGGGCAATTCAATTGAATCAGGAACCCTGACCCAACCATTGATATTGCGGTCGAATACCGCCGGCTTGCCATCTTCATAACCCATGTGGACATCTTCAAGCCAATTGAGATCATCCCACCCCATGACTTCCATGTACTCTTTCAGGAACGGTGTCAATCGATCATGATCGGGAACCAGATTAACATCATAACGGTAACCGATATGCTGACCGATCTCAACTTCCCGTTCCGAACCCAATCCATCCTTGTCCTTGATGAACTGATCGATGTCGGATATTTCCGAACCTCTATATTTTGTTCCAGCCATCTGGTTACTCCTTATAAATGGTGATAGTCTTCTATGCCGACCGTGTGGTTGGTTCCAGCCAGCGGAACCCCGGCCATAGCCGAAGCTTCCATGGTCAATGCAGCCAAATCCTCAACCTCCAGGGAATGAATGTTCGTTTTGCCACAGGCACGAGCAAAAAGCTGAGCCTCGATCGTCAGGGTGTGGAGAAAGTTGTAAACCCTTTCCGCCGCTTCATCCGGATCTAACCGTGATCTCAAAGCCGGATCCTGGGTAGCTACTCCAACCGGGCATCTTCCAGTATGGCAATGATAGCAATAACCGGGTTCGACACCCATTTCCTCCGGGAAATTAGCTTCCAGAATATCCTTGTTGCAATTCAGGGCCATCATTACCGAGTGCCCCAGGGCAATGGCATCAGCACCCAGTGCTATGGCCTTGGCCACATCAGCACCATTCCTTATGCCACCGGCATATACGAGGCTTATCTTACCCTTCATGCCCAGATCATCAATAGCCTTTCTGGCCTGACGGATTGCCGCCATACCCGGAACCCCTGTATCTTCGGTAGCCAAATGGGGTCCTGCCCCAGTTCCGCCTTCCATACCATCAATATAAATGGAATCCGGATCGCATTTTACCGCCATTCGTACATCATCGTAGACCCTTGCTGCCCCAAGCTTCAACTGGATCGGAATTTGCCAGTCGGTAGCTTCTCTGATTTCCTGAATCTTCAGGGCAAGGTCATCAGGCCCCAACCAGTCCGGATGTCTAGCAGGTGATCTTTGGTCGATACCAGCAGGCAGTGACCTCATTTCAGCAACCTGGTCGGTTACCTTCTGCCCCATAAGATGTCCTCCTAGACCCACCTTGCAGCCTTGGCCGATGAAAAATTCACACCCGTCAGCCAACACCAAATGATGAGGGTTGAAACCATAACGGGATTGAATACACTGATAAAACCATTTGGATGAGTATCTTCTTTCATCAGGTATCATGCCACCCTCACCCGAGCAGGTCGCCGTTCCGGCCATCGTGGCACCACGTGCCAAGGCAGTTTTGGCCTCATAGGAAAGGGCCCCGAAACTCATGCCTGTTACATAAACTGGAATGTCCAGTTCAAGGGGACGCTTGGCCCTTGGACCGATGATGGTCTTGGTATCACATTTTTCACGATAACCCTCAATGACAAATCTTGTCAAAGTACCTGGCAAAAAGGTTAGATCATCCCAATGGGGTATTTTCTTGAAAAGGGAAAATCCCCGCATCCGATAGCGGCCCAATTCCGACTTGACATGTATATCATCAATAACAT
>CAZHIL010000128.1:0-6445 GCA_964532985.1 uncultured Albidovulum sp.
GTGCTGGAAATGGCCACTCAGAAGGGTTGGCCTGAGGAAAGTCTGGCTCAGGAATTTTTCTCTGTTCCCGAACCGCCTGAAAGGGAAAATCATCCCTTTAAACTGAACCTGACAAAAAGTTCAATGATTGTTTCGGTTTCCAATGATGAGAGTGCCCTTGAGGCATTGGCCAAAAAGGGAATAATTGTTGATACAAAATGCTCAGATGGAATTTGTGGTGTCTGCCATGTGAACTATTCGGAAGGAAATGTTGACCATCGAGATTATGTGCTTTCAAAAAAGGAAAGGCAAGGAAAAATGCTCCTCTGCTGTTCACGAGCAGTTTCGAGGGACGAGACCATATCAATTGATCTATAAACATGTCTAAGGACCTGTTCTATGAGTCAAAGAAATTGACTAATTTTCCTTAATTCTGGCCATTAGAACTTCGTATGGTATATTTACCCTTCTATTATATTTGTAATTTCATGTTCAAATAACGCCTTACGTAATTTCCCCTTGGTGATCGGGAACGATGCATGGGAGTTCCAGTTCAAGCGACCGGGTGGGGCAACAATATCAATGAGTTTGTCTTCGGCTTCAGATTTTGCAAAAACAACCGCTTGATTCAGGTCACTATCCGCTGAAATCACCAAAGCATGATCGTATCTGTTTTGTAATCCGTCTGCAATAAGATGTACACCAATATTTACATCGGTTTCCTTTTCTTCATGGGTTGTAAATAATCCATCACATTTCTTGCATATGATTCTCTTTCGTTTGAAGTTCCCCTCGATGAATTGTACCCCACGGGATTGAAGGGCAGAAACATAGCGCTGATGACGTCGATAGGATTGTTGCCGCCATTTGGCATACGCCGAAAAATACTTCACAGATGTAACTGTTTCATTACTGAGGATCAGATTTTCTGACAAAGCCCAAAGATCAACCCAAATAAATTTTCTTGGCCACGATAGAGGATGTTTTTTCTGATAGTCTTTAATCGCATGATAGAGATTAAATCCATCAACATATATTGAAACACGTTTTTTCAACATGAATTCCTTAAAAAATAAGAGGCCGTCATAAAGACGGCCCTTATATCCGAAGTCGCGAACAACAACGGTGAGACATTAACTATATATCTATCATGAAAATGAATGTCAACATTAAATTTTGGTATGGTGGTGATCTTCATTAACTTATTGGCTCTTCACCAATTATGTGGATAAATAAACTTCTTCAACAAGCTATTAAATCAAGTCTTCCTACTTCCCAAAACAGTCGAATATGCCAAAAAAAGGTACTTCAAGATCGTTTGTAAAACAGTTCCAAAAGTCGTTCATTCATTACAATGTGTCCCGAAGTCAAAGGAATTGAAGCAAGGCAAATTTCTTGGTTGCATTTCATCTTCATATCATCCTTGGGGTCAATTCAGTCATATTAATACAAATCCTACCCACCAAAACATTGGAAGATCCAATAAGAAAAAACTATCCTTATTAACGGTGTAAACACGGCTAATCCTGATTAGCCTTAGCTGTTCTGTTCAGTTTCTATGAGTTTTGCTAGGGATTTTCGAAATAGTTTGGCTCCAGCATCCAAACCAAGATCAATGTTGGGTGAGGTCTTGTTTGCCATGCCTTCATGGACTGCCACCAATATGTCACGGTCTTCCTCGAAGGCAAAATAGGCCCCCTTGTTCATTTGTTCTGATACTTTCTTGTTATGAGGTTCGGTATTGCGGTGTTGAAACCAGTAATAGCGTGTTTTATCCTCAGTAATTGGGGTCATGAAATTGTAGGAAATGTTAATGAGTGTTTCGGGGATTGGGTCGGCTCCCTTTCCGCCAGTTCCCACAGGGGTATAAACTGATTTATTAACACCAATGGCAGGAAAGCGCATTTCATAGTGTTGCAGGCGATCACAAGGTCCTTCGAATTTAACCAATTTAGCATAATATGGAGAAGGCATCTTGCCGCTTATCCACCTGTGAACGATGACTCCTTGAGGTGTCTTTTCAACTTCAAGGGGTTGGTCTTCTGTACCTGCACCAGCAAAGGTCGTTACATGTACCCAGGCAACATGGCTGGGATCCAAAAGATTATCGGCAACCCAAAGATAATTACAATCTATATCAAGAACACCACCATCGGTGTACCCCCAATCGGAATTGTCATAATTTTCCACATAAAAGATTTTGTTGGGATCAGCCAATTCGGGATCACCCATCCAAATCCACAAAAATCTGTAGCGATCGATTACCGGATAGGATTTAACCTTGGCCCTTGGGGGAATGCTGTCTGGTTGGGTTGGTGCAAAGACGCATTTGCCTGCTCCATCAAAGGTTAATCCATGATATCCGCATTCAATGTTGTCATTAACAATTTTACCCATGGAAAGAGGTAGTTTCCTGTGGGGACAGGCATTTTCAAGAGCAACAGGGGTTCCGTCCTGCCTTCGGTAAAATACAATATTCTCGTCAAGATACCTTTCTGCCTTCAACTCTTTGGTGAAATCCTTGCTCCAACCAGCAACATACCATGCATTTTTCAGAAACATAAAATATCCTTAATTTTTCCAGGTAAAAATCATAAAAATTCTATAATACCCTACTTTAGAATCTGGACCATGCCCTCATGAACCCTGGCCTCGATCATAATTAGCTTTCTTGTTGCCGGGCTGGCCTTTGGTTCACCGGTTCGGGCATCAAAGAGACCTTGATGCAGGGGGCATTCTATCGTTTTTCCATCAAAATACCCATAGCAAAGGTTGGCACCCTGATGTGAACATCTTGCTAGACTGACAAAAATCCCGTCAACCGTATCGTATACAGCCAAATCCAATGATCCATGTTTGGCTGGGGTAACATCATTTTTTTCCAATTCAGAAACAGGAACCAAATCCAGCCAAAGTTTCTCCTTCATGATCAATTTTGGTTTTTGATTTTATCGGATCTTGGCTTGAACCCAAGGATTTGGGAAATGATATCAAAGTGGGCTCCCCAATACCCCCTACGTTCTACATGAACAAGTCCCTCCAGTTTCTTGTGAAGTTTCGGAAGGGCATGAAAGGGAATAGATGATGCATAATGATGTTCAGCATGATAATTCATGTTCCAACACAAAAACCGCATGGGCAATGAAACAAGACTTGTACGTGTATTCTGCTTCATATCGGTAATATTGGGCCTTCCGACATGTTCCGCCATTCTAATAGCCCTCATTACGGGCTCCCCAATAAACACGGGTAACCACCAATACCATATCACTCCCCACCAATCGCCATACAAGCTGGCAAGGATTATGATTGCATAGCCGAGGGAATAAAGTCGGGCTTCCAAAATCACGGATGACCATTCCTCGGGTGGAATGAATTCTTTCTCGACATCAGAAATTCTGCCCAGTGTATGGTTGAACAACTCGCTGAATTTAGCTTTCCAGTAGGGGATCGAGGAAACATACCAGAGGTATTTCCACAAGGATATCGGGAGTTCGATCAGTTCAGGATCCTTTCCCAGGATTTGAGTATAGGTGTGATGATTGCAATGTTCATATCTGAAAAACTTGTTGGGAATCACCAAAACAAATCCACAGTAAGTACCAATGATTTCGTTCATCCATCTAGTTTTGAAAGGTGTGTAGTGGCAGCATTCATGCTGAAGTGAAAAATGGTGGACAAGAATAATTCCATGAAGAAACATTGCGGGAATCATCCAAAGGCTTCCCTGGGTCAGCAAGATAAGCAAACCTGTCACACAATAACAAAGTATGAAGATGAGAAAGTGAAGCAACCCCGGCCCATTGGACCTGGTCATCAACTCCTTTAACTCTTTGCGGGTGAGAACACCATCTTTCATGGCTTGGGAAATTGGTGTAAGAACTTCCTCAGCCATTCATTCTTTCCCCATCTCTGCAAATACTCCATACAGAACCATTGTATGGTTTGGATTTTCGTTCATTATACCAAAAAATATATCTTTTTCTGTTAATCAGCCAATAATGGTATATTGCAAAATAATTCGGTTTTTTTTACTGGTTTTCAATCCGAGGTATAAATTGAAATAAACATTTGCTGGGAGACAAATGAACGGAATCGAAAAAGGCTTGCACAATCTTTTGGTCAGGTGTGCCAATATTGAGAGTCAAAAAAAGGTACTGCTTGTTCATGAAGAAGAGAAATATGGCTTTTGTGATATGAACGCAGTTGTTCAGGCCAAAAGATATTGTGACAATCTGGGTGCCACCACCGAAATCATTGAAATTCCCTTCACGCCTGAAGCTCCGGTAATTTCACCTCCCATCAGACGACAAATGGAAGAGGCTGAAATAGTCATATTCTTTGCCAGGTTGGTTGATCAAATGCGATTTCGGGATTTTCCAAACTGTTCAAAGACAATTATGAATTATGCCTCAACAACCTCAAGGTTGGAATCAAGTTTCGGATGTGTAAATTACGAAGAATACTGCAACCTGAAATTCCATCTGGATAGTGTTTTCTCAAATGCCAAGGAGATTAGGGTGACCTGTCCAAGGGGAACCGACTTTGCAGGTCCAGGTGATAAAATGATGGGTAAAGAGGGCGATGTCAGCATCATCCGTTACCCGATGTTGGTATTTTCACCCATTTCTGCCAAAGATTATTCCGGAAAACTTGCCATACCAGGGTTTCTGATAGGTACGAGTTGTAACTATTACCCCGATTATTTTCTGGAACTGGATGAAACCCTGTTTGTTGTGTTTGAAGGAGAACGTCTGTTGAGATTTGAGGGGAAGGCATCGGATGTAGATAGGGCGAATTCCCATTTGGACTTTGTATCAGAACGCTATGGCTTGGACAGGAACAGGGTTTTTTCCTGGCATGCAGGTATTCATCCGGGTAATGTTTATCATGAAAATGCAAGGATCAATCCTATGGTCTGGTGCAGTTCTTGTTTTGGTAATCCACGGTTATTGCATTTCCATACCTGTGGCAATGAGCCTCCAGGCGAGATTTCATGGAATGTTTTAGATCCGACCATCTGTGTTGATGGAGTTGAAATATGGTCCGAGGGTAAATTCAATCCCCATACGGTTCCTGGAGCAACCATGATTCTGGACCAAAATCCCGAAATAAAAGAGCTTATGGACCATCCCGGAAGAGAAATCGGTTTAGATCTTTAATATTGGGAAAGTCATGATGGAATTGCAGATTGAAATGTGGATCATATGTCAGCCTGGATAAGAATGATCAAGGACGAGGAAGCCGATCAAAGCTTGCTTGAAACTCTGAAACTTGCCAGAACTCCTCATGGAACTGTTGATAATGTAATGAGGGTACATTCGCTTCGGCCACATACCATGAAGGGCCATCTTAAGCTATACAAGTCAGTCCTGCATAATGACTCGAACACAATTCCCATGTGGTTTCAGGAAACTTTGGGGAGTTATGTGTCATTTCTCAACGGCTGTGATTACTCCTTTGCCAATCATTGGAAGAATGCCGAAACTCTCATCGACTCCAAGGAACGCAGTAATTTGATCAAACAAGCCCTTGAAGCAAGAAAACCAGAAATGGTTTTTAAGGGAAAGGAATTAGAAATTCTCCGTTATGCCGAAAAATTAACACTCAAACCCAATTCGATGGTGAAGGAGGATATCATAAAACTAAGGATGGCTGGTTGGACGGATGGTGAGATTTTGGAAGCCAACCAGATCGTGGGTTATTTTTGTTATGCCAATAGGTTGCTTAACGGGCTTGGTGTTTCGACCGAAGGGGATGTTATTGGTTATTACACCACGGCAAACCAAAAGTAATAATGACATTCCCAGAACTGAAAATGCGGTTTGTGATATTTAATTCTTTAGAGTGAAGGTTGGCTTGCAAAAATATTCACTTTATTCGTTAGTTCGTAATTCCTTTACCAAACATAGAAATTGGTCACCTGCCTGGATAAATCATGACCTGAAAAGGAGTTATGACGTAATTATTATTGGAGGTGGAGGCCATGGCCTGGCCACGGCCTATTACCTTGCCAAAGAACATGGTGTTACCAATATTGCCGTTCTGGAACGGGGATGGCTTGGAGGTGGCAATGTTGCCCGCAACACGGTTACCATCAGATCCAATTACCTTAGGCAGGAAAGCATACCGTTCTTTATAAAATCCGTTGAGATGTATGAGGGTCTTTCCAATGAACTTAATTTCAATCTCATGCACTCACGGAGATCCATGATAGACATTATTCAGACCTATCCCAAACTCCGGGAAATCACCAGAAAAATGTATACCATGGATATTTTTGGCTCAACCTATAAACCCATCAGTGTTTCGGAAATTCGCAGGAGAATACCCACACTTACCGGAGGAGGCAAGTTTTCACGATTGCCGATAATTGCCGGCATGGTTCACCCAGAGGGTGCCGTTAACCGACATGATGCAGTAGCTTGGGGGTATGCCAGGGCTGCCAGCTCGCTAGGTGCCGAAA
>CAZHIL010000129.1:0-24018 GCA_964532985.1 uncultured Albidovulum sp.
GATTAAATAAAATCCAAAGTGATTTTGAACCATGGGGTATACTAAAACCATTTGCAGTTATTCCAGATAAGATCACTATTTCATTTGATGAATTGGGTATGTTGCTTAGTCTTGGTGATAATAACCTCCTTACGAAGGTACAAGATATGATAGCTGATCACGAAATGGTTTTGAGTGAGGCTATATTATATGGGAAACTTCGAAAGGAACTGCTCAAAAAGTTGCCTGTTTCACATAATGAAGGTACCATAGCAAGTTCGAACCAAGACTTCGAATTATCACCTGATCTGAAAGTACAAATGGAAACAATCTATGAATTTATTAGCAAATTTCGTTACCATTCTAGTAGAGGAGCATCTGATTCCAAGGTGACACTCAATGAACTCAACGAGTTTTTTAGAGACAAACTGGAAATATCTTAATGGTTAGAATTTAAGTAATAAATATTTTCATCATTGATAAGTTCTATACAGTGATTCCCGCTAATTTTTTTCCCCAGCATTTTATACGGCCTTCAAATGAATTGACAAGCGGTATCGAAGGGCCTTTACCCCCATGGTTCCTGTTCCTGTAATTTCCTGACCCTGAAAAATCCGGCCACGAGCACATCCGACACATGTTTGTTCCCTTACGGTTCTTCGAGGAGGGCCTCCGAAAATATTTTCTGCCGGGGTTCGGAAAGCAACCGGTAGAAGTGTTCCCAGTCCCTGATGTGGATGAGTGTGAACAGCATCCGCATCTTTTCCCACAGGTATTTCCTGCGCAGCTGTTTCTTCAGGGCCCCCTGATGGACACTGCAGCAAAGTTCCACAGTCTGTTCGATCAGGAACATCAGCACGCAAAGGGTTGCCATCACATTGGCAAGGTATTGGTTTCCATGGCCGTAATTATGCTCGAAATTGTAGCCAAAAACATTCTTCAGGGCGGAAAACTGCTCATTTTCCACTTTCCAGCGGGCACGACCCGCACGCATCATGGGCATCATCCTTTCCTTGCTGAGGGGGAGATCGGTTACCCAGGACCAGGTCCTGCGGCTGTCATCGGGACCGATCTCGGTGTAATGGAGGAAGTTGACCTCGAAATCAATGTTTGCCTCGTTCAGGGGGACATCATGGACCCACCTGAACTCGTGGGTTGCAACCCCTTTGCCGGTCCTTTCGGTCCTGGTGTGGGTCCGGACATCCGGATGGCTCTTGACCCAGTCGAAAAGGAACCTGTGGTCTCCCGGCTTCACGCCCAGGATGAAACGGATGTCGTTGTCCCTGAGGTGTTCGATGTGGGGAGCATTGGAGGCCAGGGCATCCTCGACGACAATCGTCCTGAGATGGGGATGGTCTTTCTTGAATTCGGTGATGAACCGCTTGGAGGCGTTGCGCTCACAATCGTTCTTGTTGGTCCCATCCTGCCTGGTGATCATCTCCGGTGCCAGCGGAATGACAATTTTGGAATCAGGATGGACAAGGGCCCCGCCCATCATCTGGTGCTGGTAGGTTCTGGTTCCGTTCCGGTGGTTCTTGACACAGCAGGAGGAACAATGGATCTTTTTGGAACTGTAGTAGCCGGTCCCATCAAGGGACAACAGGTAATGGCCGTCCAGGGTGGAGAAATGTTCCAGGACCTTCGCGCGTTGCAGTTTGGCAAAGATGGATCTGAAGGCGGGTCGCAAATGACTGGGGTCAATCCGGTCGAGACGTTCCCTCAGGCAGGTATCGGAAGGGGCTTTCGCAACACCGAAGAGGGTCCGCAGGTTGAAGGGTACCGATGGATCATCAATTTGGCCACGGGTCTTGAGGTCAAATTGCAGGAGCGAGGGCAGCTTGAGAAAGAACACGGCCATTCCCGACAACAGGCAGTCCCTGAGGGTAAGGCCACGATGGTTGACAGGGTCGGGAATGGATTCGAAAATCCTGCCGGCCATGGACAGGAGTTGCGGCATGGAAAGGTGCCGGCGAAAGCGGATTTTGGACATGATGCTGCTCGACAATTGCATTGTTGTTGTGTGTCATTTTGTACGGGATTTGCAATTCGGGCAGAAATGTTTCAATGGGGTTTGCGAAAAATAATTCTTGACAACCTCGTAATACCCCTGTTCATGGGGGTGAAAAATTTAAGCGGGAATCACTGAGCCCATAACTTATAATCCCGAAGTCAAATATACCTACATCAAACCTTTCATAAAATACAATTGGATATCCATCCCAATTGTATGATTTAAGTAATCTTAGTAACAATTAGAATTAAACATGTTCATACAAATTTATCATTGGGGATAATGGTGCATTATACGACTCGTTCCATCCAACTCTGTGCGCTTTTGTTTACAGGGGCCATTTTCGGTTTTTTTTACGCTTATGTCGTGTCATGCTTGAACGGCCTAAACACGTTGTCAGCACCCGATGCCATTGAAGCTATGAATGCAATTAACATTGCGGTACGCAACTTCGGATTCTTGCCCGTATTCTTCTTTACTCCCCTTGTCTGCCTTGCCGCAGCAGGGCTTAGTTTGATTGCAGGTGAAAGACATACGTCTTTTTGGATAACTGCAGCAGCGGTCCTGTATTTTTTGGGAGCCCTCCTACCAACAATTTTTATCAACGTTCCCATAAACGATGGTCTCAAGGAAATTGATCCAAATGGTCTAAGCTTGACGATTGCTACAGATATCTGGAATAATTATGTCCGGGAATGGCAATTCTGGAACATCATCAGAACATTATTTTCGGGTTTGGCGTTGGTATGTCTCGGTGCTGGATTAATGAAAATTAGATCATGAGAATCTTTCAGTAACCAAATAACTGAGTTAGATTATTAATGAACTCAATTAGTGGTGAGATGGACAAAACCAAATTAAGAACAGGATATACCACTGGGGCTTGTGCAACCGCAACCGCAATTGCTGCCTTTTCTGCACTGCTGACTGGCCGATGGCAAGATCCCGTTACAATCGTACTTCCAAAAGGTAAAACCGCTTCCTTTAATCTTATTGACTGTGAGCTTCACAATGATTACGCGATTGCCGGAACCATAAAGGATGCCGGTGATGATCCGGATGTAACTCACGGTGCTACTATTAAGACTAAGGTTTGGTTTGACCGTTCAATTCAAGGAGTATCCTTCAAGGCAGGTCAAGGAGTAGGGATAGTTACCAAACCGGGCTTGCCTATTGGGGTGGGTGAACCTGCAATCAATCCCGTTCCAAGGAAAATGATTACGGAAGGAATCAACCATTTGGCTAGGTTGAATGACGTCGATCCGAATGTAGTGGTAGAAATATCAGTCCCGAATGGCGAACAACTAGCTCTCCAAACTTGGAACCCCCGATTGGGTATTGTGGGGGGCATCTCCATATTGGGTACAACTGGTATTGTTCGCCCATACTCATGTGCTGCCTGGATTGCCTCCATTCATATGGGTATCGATGTAGCCAGGGCCAACGGTGCTTCCCATGTGGTTGGTTCAACAGGATCGGTTTCCGAACTAACTGCACAAGAATATTTTCAACTACCTGATTGGGCAATGTTGGATATGGGTGATTTTGTAGGTGGTATGGTTAAGTATCTCAGGAAAAACCCCATACCCAACCTTACGGTTGCCGGCGGCTTTGGCAAAATCTCCAAACTTGCCAATGGAGCAACTGATCTTCATTCCAAAAGATCACAGGTTGACTTCAATTTTCTAAGCAGGATTGTAGCAAAATTTGATCCTATCGTCTCTCGGCAAACCCTGGAAGCCATCAGAACTGCCAACACAGCCAATCAAATTTTGGATATTTATGGTGATAAAATTGCCGAACCCATAGCCTTAATGGCAAAAAAAGTACTTCTGGACAAACTTAAACCTTCGAACATTGAGGCAGAAGTAATGATAGTTAACCGTTCAGGAAAAATACTAGCCAGAACCCATAAACATGCAAATGGTGGTTGAATTCAATGAAAATACTAGTACTGGCAGGAACAGAGGAAGCCCGGATACTTTGCCATAAGCTAAGTGAAATCAAGGGGTTAGAGGTCATTGTTTCCCTTTTTCAGAAAATACTGCCGTCAGATTATCCGGGACAGATAATTGCTGGTGGATTCGGAGGTGCCGATGGTTTGGCAAACTATCTTCAAAGGGATCGTATAGATTTGATGATTGACGCCACCCATCCTTACTCAAGTACAATCAATTCAAATGCTGTGGCTGCTTCACGCAAGACTGGTACGGAATACATCCGGCTGGTAAGGAAGAAATGGGTTGCAGGCCCCGGTGATAACTGGTTGGAATTCCCAACCCTTCTTCAGGCATGCCAGAAGATACCCTCGAATTCCAGAATATTTGCTGCACTTGGAGGCAAAAACCTGGGTCGGGACATAGAAGAAATCGGTAACTCCTTGGTTCAATCCCGAGTTTATCTGAGGGTTATGGAACACCCCTCTTTTCAACTTCCTCCAAATTGGATCATGTTGGAGTACACCCCACCGATTACATTTAAGGGGGAAAAGGCTTTATTGATGAAGTATGGCATTACCCACATTCTTTGTCGTAATTCTGGAGGTGAAATCAGTAAACTCAAACTGAAGGCTGGAGCTGAATTGGGTTTGGATGTATTCATGCTTGCGAGGCCTTGTGATTCTGAGGGTTATGGGGATTTAAAAATATTTTCGACTGTTGAAGAACTCTTGAAGTCTAGATTCAAAATGGGCAATTACCTATTTGATCCAAACTGAATTCAATTCCGGTTATTTGACAAGATTCTAAGGACATCGATGGCAAAAATACCCACAACTATAATTACAGGTTTTCTGGGAGCCGGTAAAACCACTTTGATTAGAAACCTTCTTGAGCAGTCCAAAGGTAAACAGATCGCCCTTATTATAAATGAATTCGGTGATCTGGGAATTGATGGTGACATCCTAAATCATTGTGGTATAGAGGATTGCGATGAGAGTGGCATAATTGAACTCACCAACGGATGTATCTGCTGTACTGTTGCCGAGGATTTTACACCTGCAATGGAACAGTTAATCAGTAGAACTCCACAACCTGACCATATTATCATTGAAACCTCTGGATTGGCCCTTCCACAACCTTTGGTACGAGCCTTCAACTGGCCTGAAATAAGATCACAGGTTTCTGTTGATAGTGTGATCGTCGTTGTTGATGGACCGGCAGTTCTTGCGGGTCAGTTTGCTGCCGACAGGGATGCCATCGAAAAACAAAGACAGGATGATGAGAATCTCAGCCACGAGACACCATTGTCAGAACTGTTTGAAGACCAGATGGTTTGTGCCGACCTAGTGGTTGTGAACAAGACAGATTTGATTTCTGAAGATGAAGTCGAACATCTGTTATCTGAAATCTCCAAGGTGTCGCGTGATGGCACCAAGGCAATTAAATCCCAAATGGGTAAAGTGAATCCAAAGGTTATTCTCGGACTGGGAATCGGTTCCGAAAAGGATGTGTCATCCAGACATGAAATTCATCATCACCATGGCGAAGACGATGATCACGACCATGACGATTTTGAAAGCCTGGTACTGAAATTACCCCCCATTGATAATCCGGATAGGTTCAAGAATACCTTGCGGGAAGCCATCATTGAACATAATCTTTTGAGGGTCAAGGGATTTGGTACAGTCAAGGGATCACCGATGCGAATGGTTATACAGGCAGTTGGACCGAGAATTGACAGTTATTTTGACCGCCCCCTCAATCCTGGGGAACCCAACGATACCAGATTGGTAATAATTGGAGAAACAGGTATCAAGCAAGCCGACCTTTTCGAAATGTTGGATTGTGTTCCTGTCTAGCTGAATGCATATCCTTTCCACTACTTCCGGCCAGATAACAGATGGAAATGAACCAGTTGATCCAGATCATCTACCTGCAGACCTGATATTTCTATCGACTGCTGATACCGACCTGGCCATCCTCTCACAAGCCAGCAGAAAATATACGAACAAAGCCGATTTTATTCGCCTGGGCCAACTTGCCTGGCTTACCCATCCCTATTCAGTTGATCTCTATCTGGACAAAACAGCAACCAAATCGAAACTGGTCATAATCAGGGCCTTGGGCGGAGTATCCTACTGGCAATATTGCCTGGAACAATTCGCTATCCGATTGCAAGAAGCAGGATGCACATTTGTCATACTGCCTGGTGATGACAAGCCCGATCCGGAATTATTGTCCCTGTCCAACATTTCCAAAAATCATTGGGAGAACCTGTTTGGTTATCTATTGGAAGGAGGTTTGAATAATGCGGACAACTTCCTCAAATACTGCCGTCATGTTCTTTATCAGGATCCACTCCCACCCCTCCCCTCACCCGAGTTGAAGAATGGTCTCTATTATCCGGAAACAGACTATTATGGATTGGAAGAACTCCGTCAAGTCTGGAATCCAGAATGGCCGGTAGCAGCCATTGTCTTTTACCGAGCACTTTATGTAAATGGCAATACCGATCCTGTCGAAAAACTGATAGCGGGTTTAAGGAAAAGAAAGGTAAACGCACTTCCCATCTTTGTGTCTTCGCTTAAGGATAAGGTCTCGATCGCCTTTTGCGAGGAACTTTTTCAAAAAGCCAATCCCGATATTGTCCTGAACATGACTGGGTTTGCCCTTGGCAAAATATCCAAGGGTATGGATTGGGAACCAACCATATTGGATAAAATCAACAAACCTGTACTTCAGGTTGTCCTGGGATCGGCAGATTTAACTTCCTGGCAGGAAAATACCTTTGGATTGCCACCGAGGGATATAGCCATGTTTGTATCCCTCCCGGAAATAGATGGCAGGATACTGTCCCGGGCCATAGCCTTTAAATCCCAGTCCAAGGCAAACCCCAATACCCAGTATTCAGTCAATCTGCACGAAGTCAAAGATGATCGATTGGATTTCGTTGCCGATTTAACCAGAAATTGGATAAGGTTGGGTCAAACCGAACCCAAGGACAAGAAACTGGCCTTGATTTTGGCCAACTACCCCAACAGGGATGGGCGATTGGCCAATGGTGTTGGATTGGATACTCCAGAAACGGCAGCATTGATCCTGAAAGCGCTACACGAAAGCGGATACAATGTATCCAATAGGCCCAAGAACTCTGCAGAATTGATGGATATCCTATTGAAGGGCAGAACCAATAATCCTTCCAAGGTCAATGTGGATAAACAATCACCCCGGTTATCCACCGAAGAATATAAGCTTTACTGGAAGCAACTGCCCCAGAGGATCAGAAGCGAGGTTATTGATCGGTGGGGTCCAATCGAGAATGATCCCTTTCTAGTCAATTCCGAATTTGAATTGCCTCTCCACCAGTTCGGTAACGTGATACTGGGTATCCAACCTGCTAGGGGATACAATATTGATCCCAAGGATACCTACCATAGCCCCGATCTTGTTCCTCCCCATAATTATTTTGCCTTTTATTTCTGGATTCGCCGGAAGTTTGAAGCCGATGCAATCGTACATCTTGGGAAACATGGCAACCTTGAGTGGTTGCCTGGAAAAGCACTTGCATTGTCTGAAAACTGCTATTCCGAAGCGGTCCTTGGTCCCATGCCCCATTTCTATCCATTTATCATCAATGACCCCGGTGAAGGCACACAGGCAAAAAGAAGATCTCAGGCTGTCATAATTGATCATTTGACTCCACCCCTGACGCGTGCTGAATCATATGGCGTGTACCGTGATCTGGAAATACTCGTGGATGAATATTACGAGGCCATGGGACTTGATACCAAGCGAACCAAGTTGCTGGAACAACAGATTATTGAAACCATGTCCCGAAGTAATCTTGAGGAGGATATTGGAATTGAATCACCAGATAATACCGCAAGCAAATTACAAAAGCTGGATGCCTATCTTTGTGAGTTGAAGGAGCGTCAAATCAGGGATGGATTGCATGTTTTCGGACAATCTCCACAAGGTGTTCAGGAACGTGACCTAATGGCTTCACTATTGAGAGTGCCAAGAAACAGGGGTGAGGGTGGTGATTCATCCTATCTTCAAAGTCTGGCTCAGGATTTTGGTTTTCCGGATGATTTTGATCCCCTTGATTGTGAACTCTCTGCCAATTGGCAAGACTGCAAACCTTCCCTCCTAGTTGAAGTTAGCAATGATCCCTGGCGAACCAATGGCGATACCGTCGAACGGCTTGAACTTTTCTTTCTGAAATTGCTCGAAGGCAAGGAGAAGGCAGGAAAGCATACCGAAAGGGTCATGACTTATGTTGAGGATACGTTGAAGCCATTATTACAATCCTGTGGTGCACTCGAAACGGCAAGTTTGTTGGGTGGTCTTGATGGGGAGTTTGTTCGTCCTGGCCCATCTGGTGCCCCTTCTAGGGGACGGGTCGATATTCTACCCACTGGAAGAAACTTTTATTCCGTTGACAGCAGATCAATTCCAACCAGAACGGCATGGACACTGGGTTGGAAATCGGCTAACCTACTGATCGACAGGTATGTTCAGGACAAGGGGGATTGGCCTAGGAAAATGGCCCTGACAGCTTGGGGCACCTCAAATATGAGAACCGGGGGTGATGATATTGCCCAGGCCCTTGCCCTGATGGGTGTAACACCTCAATGGGATGACAACAGCGGGCGGGTGACTGGATTTGAAATCTTACCATACACAACCCTGGGACGTCCAAGGGTTGATGTCACTCTTCGGGTTTCGGGTTTCTTTCGTGATGCCTTTCCCTCACAGGTTGATCTTGTTGCATCGGCAGCGAGAGCAGTGATGAACCTTGATGAACCGGAATTCTATAACCCCGCTGCAAACCGATATAGGCAGGATATGGATCAAATTGGCGAAACCAGGGCTGGATTTCGGGTTTTCGGCTCCATGCCTGGTTCCTATGGGGCCGGCTTGCAATCACTCATTGACGAGCAACTCTGGAACAACCGTGAGGATTTGGGGCAGGCCTACCTTGAATGGGGAAGTTTCCCGCTCGGAGCCGATGCTGATGGTAAAAAGGATTTGGAAGCCTTTACCCTCAGATTGGGAGAAATCGATACAGTGGTCCAAAATCAGGACAATTATGAACATGATATACTGGACAGTGATGATTATTATCAGTTTGAAGGAGGGATCTCAGCTGCCATTGAAAAGATTCGGGGAACCCAGCCCATGATTTATCATAATGACCATTCCCGGCCGGAAAGGCCTGTCATCAGGACCCTTGAGGAGGAGATAGGCAGGGTTGTCCGCTCCAGATCGGTTAATCCCAAATGGATCGATGGTGTCAAGCGGCATGGCTACAAGGGGGCTTTTGAGATTGCCGCCACTGTTGATTATCTTTTCGCGTTTGCTGCCACCACCGGCGCTGCCAAGTCTCATCATTTTGACTTGGCCTATTCCGCCTATCTGGAAGATGATGATACCAGAAAGTTCATTCAGGACAACAACCCTGATGCATTAAGGGAAATCGTCAATCGGTTTCTTGAAGCCATGGACAGAAACCTATGGAAACCGAAATTGAATTCCACAAGGAATTTACTGATGGAAATATTAAGCCTATACTCAGCAGAGGAGAAAACCGATGAGTACTGATGACTTTGAAAGACACAAGGTAAAGATGGCCAAGAAGAAGGTTGTTCGGGATAAAATCATGGCAACCAAGACCGAATCAAAGGGTTTGGTTATTGTCCACACAGGTAAGGGAAAAGGGAAATCTTCCGCCGCTTTCGGCATGATTTTCAGATGCATTGCCCATGAGATACCAAGTGCCGTGGTGCAATTCATCAAGGGTGGCATGTCAACCGGTGAAAGGGACCTGATCCAAGAACATTTTTCGGATCGATGCAAGTTTTTCACCATGGGTGAAGGGTTTACCTGGGAAACCCAGGACAAGGAACGGGATATCCTGATGACCAGAAGGGCCTGGGACCTTTCGAAACAATTGATTGCCAACCCGGAAATCAAGATGGTTTTGCTGGATGAAATCAATATTTCATTACGATATGGCTACCTGCCTGTTGAAGAAGTGGTTGAATTTCTGACAGAACACAAACCGGAAGATACCCATGTGATCCTCACGGGCAGAAATGCCAGTGAGCAACTAATCGAAATAGCCGATCTGGCTACGGAAATGGAAATGCTCAAGCATCCATTCCGATCAGGTGTCAAGGCTCAAATGGGTATAGAATTCTAAACCCTTCTGGTATAGACTGTTAACAATGTCTCCCCTTGCTGTCATGATCCAGGGTGCTGGATCAAACGTGGGAAAATCCCTGCTGGTGGCCAGTATTTGCCGAGCCTATACGAACCGGGGGTACAAGGTGGCACCCTTCAAACCCCAGAATATGTCAAACAACTCTTCAGTGACCAAGGAGGGCATGGAAATAGGAAGGGCACAATCCCTTCAGGCCACGGCCTGCAAGTCTAAACCTTCAGTTCACATGAATCCGGTATTGCTCAAGCCGGAATCCAATCGAAAATCCCAAATCATTGTACAGGGTAAAGTCCATGCTATCTGCGATTCCAGAGATTATTTCAAACTGAAACCGTCCCTGATGGCTCCTGTTATGGAAAGTTTCAAATTGCTTGGCCAATCATGTGACATGATCATTGTCGAAGGAGCCGGCAGTCCTGCAGAAATCAACCTCAGGAAAGACGATATAGCCAATATGGGGTTTGCACGGCATTCCAATACGCCAGTAATTCTGATTGGAGACATTGACCGGGGAGGTGTAATAGCCCAAATGGTCGGAACCTGGCAGGTCCTCTCCAAAGAAGACAGGGATATGATCAAGGGGTTTGTCATCAACAAATTCAGGGGAACACCCGAATTGTTTGAAGAGGGATACAGATATATTGTGGAACAAACGAAATGGTCGGGGCTGGGAATACTTCCATGGCTTGAAGGTGCCGGTAATCTACCATCCGAGGATTCGCTTTCGCTGACCTCTTCAAGATCAGACAAGCAAGGCATACTGAAGGTTTGCTATCTGCCTCTGGACAAGATAGCCAATTTTGATGACCTTGATCCCCTGAATAACCATCCGGAAATAATTGTCAGGCCCGTCAAGCCCGGCAATCCCCTGCCCTTGGATGCCGATCTGGTCATTATACCCGGAAGCAAGTCAACCAGAAATGATATGGCTTTCATCAGAAAGCAGGGATGGGATCATGATCTCATTGCATATTACCGCCGTGGAGGCAGAATTCTGGGCTTGTGTGGAGGCTATCAGATACTTGGCAAACAAATCAATGACCCTGGGGGTATTGAGGGTGAACCTGGTTCACAACCGGGGTTGGGTTTATTGGACGTCGAAACGAGTATGGTTGATGAAAAACATGTCGGTGTTACCAATGCTAGGTGGAGGAATCATGCTTTCATTGCCTATGAAATTCACAAGGGAAAAACTTCCGGGCCTGATTGCAGCCGGTACTTTGCCCAAACCGAGTGGGAGGGAAACTGGATCGATGAAGGTGCAACCTCACCTGATGGCAGGGTTCAGGGAACCTATCTGCATGGATTATTCACAAATGACAATTTTCGTTCCAAATACCTGGCTTCAATTAGGCAAGGACTGGCTGATTACAATTATGGGGAACTGGTTGAAAAGACGCTGGATGATATGGCCCATCAGGTCGAGACACATCTTGACCTCGACCACATGTTGGAATTGATGAAATCCTGATTGTTTCAGGCAACCGCCCGAGACAATGCGCATTGAGACCACAACACGGAAAGGGCGTCAGCCAAATAATCCACATCCTTCTCACCATGCAGGGCCGAAGGTGTAATTCGCAATCTTTCAGTTCCCTTGGGTACGGTTGGGTAATTTATCGGTTGTACATAGATGCCGAAATCTTCCAACAGCAGGTTGGCCACCATCTTGCACTTGGCTGGATCCTTGATCATTACCGGTACGATATGACCCGGATTATCAATATGGGGAACACCATGATCATCAAGTCTCGAACGAAGCAGATGTACCATGTTTTTCTGACGTGCTCTCTCAACCTGGCTTTCCTTCAAATGCCTGACTGAAACAAGTGCTCCGGCCAAAATTGCCGGCGGAAGGGCCGTTGTGAAAATAAACCCGCTGGCAAAAGATCTGATGAAATCGACACTTTCCCTGGAACCTGCAATGTATCCACCGATCAAACCATACGCCTTGCCGAGTGTTCCCTGAATGATGGATACCTGATCCATCACCCCATCCTGCTCGGCAATTCCACCACCACGATGACCGTAAATACCTACGGCATGTACCTCATCAAGATAGGTCAAGGCACCATGTTTATTGGCCACTTCACAAATTTCACCAACCGGTGCTATGTCACCATCCATGGAATGAATGGATTCAAAGGCGACAATTTTCATGGTTGATGAATCATAGGCAGAAAGTTTCCTTTCCAGGTCTTCAACATTGTTCCGCTGCCAGATTTCTTTTCTAACTCTGGAATGTCTTATGCCTTCGATCATGGAAGCATGGTTTTTTTCGTCGGAAAAGATGACTGCATTGGGCAAGCGGGATCCAAGGGTGGAAAGGGATGCCCAATTGGCAACATATCCTGAGGTAAACAGGAGGGCCGCCTCCTTGTTGTGCAGGTCGGCCAATTCCTGTTCGAGCAATTCATGATAATGGGTCGTACCAGATATATTTCTCGTTCCCCCTGCCCCGGCACCACTCTGCCAGGCGGCATCGCTCATGGCCTGTATGACTTCCGTATTTTGTCCCATGCCCAAATAATCATTCGAGCACCAGACTGATACATCCCTTGTGCCATCTGGGGTGTAGTTTCTGGCCTTGGGGAATTCTCCCCTGTATCTTTCAATTTCGGCAAAAACACGGTAATTCCCCTCCTCCTTGAGGGCCTCAAGCTGCTTTTTGAATTGCTGGTTAAAAGAATGATCCAAAATTGTTTCCCCTAGCCTCTTTTGAATAACTCAAAATGGTATGCGTGTTAAATCCATTTATACCGGTTTGCTGTAATTTTAACAGGTTATCCCGTAATATCAAGGTGCCTGAATACCTTCTCGATTCAGTGCAATAGAGTAAATGGAATTTGTGGCGGTAATGTAAAGGGTTTGTTTGGCCCTTCCACCAAAACAGACATTGGAAACCACCTCGGGAATGTAGATCTTCCCAAGCAATTTGAAATCGGGTGATATGCAATGAACACCATCCCCTGCCGAAGTCCAGATATTTCCATCGGTATCCAGCCTGAACCCATCGGGTACACCTGCGTCAATTTCAAGATACTCGAAACTTTTTGATATCTTTTGATTGACAAAAACCTTGAACCTGTAAAGTCCGGTTTTGGCATTCGGATCATGCCGCAAACCCGTTTCGGAAACATAAAGATAATCTTCGTCGGGGCTGAAGGCCAGTCCGTTGGGACAATCCAGAACAGTGGAAACACGCCTTAAGGAACCATTTGATTGATCAAAACGATATATGGCTCCAGGTAATTCAGGTTCAGCCTTGTGGCCTTCATAATTGGTAATAATGCCATAGTAGGGATCGGTAAACCAGATGGTACCGTCAGACTTGACGACTACATCATTGGGCGAATTGAGTTTCTTGCCCTTGTATCGCTGGGCAATTACATTCACCCTACCGTCATGTTCCATGCGGGTTACACTTCTGGAACCATGTTCGCAGGATATCAGCCGTCCCTGCAGGTCTCGGTAATGACCATTGGCAAAGTTTGAAGGGGCGAGATATGTGGACAAACCCATTTCCTCATTCCACCTATAAACCTTGTTGTTGGGAATGTCCGAAAACAAAAAGAAACCCGAATCCCCCATCCACACAGGTCCCTCGACCCAATCAAAGCCGGATGCCAATTTTTTCAGCTTCACATTAGAAAGCAGATAGGTACTGAATCTTTCATCCAGTATTTCATACTCGGGATTGATGCGTTCTATCGTCATGACTTCACATTATTACCTAATTGTGGGAACCATATTCCTGATTCTGAATTTTTCTTAAGCATGGAGGAAATTGGCCAAAGTCTAATTAGAATCCTCTTCTTCGTTTTCATGCAGGTGAACTTGGGTATCTTCGGGTATCTCGATGGTGAATTCCGTAAATTTCCCTACCTGTGACTTTACACTTAACGTTCCGCCATGTTCCCTGACAATGTCATTTGACATGGCCAGACCAAGTCCTGTTCCCTCATCAGTAGGTTTGGTCGTGAAGAAGGGGTTGAAAATCTTTTCCTTTATTTCATCAGGAATACCATCCCCATTGTCCCGGATTATAATCTGAATCGTGTTATCTACACGCAGGGTCTTGATTTTCAGTTCAGGATGATAATCAGGGTTATCATCTGCCTCCATTTGAATCCGTTTTTTATGCGTTGCATAACAGGCGTTGGTTACAATATTCAATATGACCCTACCAAAGTCCATGGGTATGACTACGACTTCTCCAACGTTTGGATCAAACTCGGAGACAATATGCACATTGAAACCCTCGGTGGTTGCCCGCGAGCTGTGATATGCCAGTTTTGCATGCTCGTCAACCAACTGGTTTATGGGAACCTTTTGAGCCTGCCCTTCACCCCTGCCCATACTTAACATGTCATGAACAATCCGGTCAGCCCGACTTCCATGACTTACAATCTTTTCGAGGTTTTCCTTGATTATCGATGCTAAATCCTTGATTTCCTCTATCAGCTCTTCATGGTCCTCTATTTCCGTGGCTTCTTCCAGTTCATCAATCAGTTCCAGTGAGGCTTCAGAGAAATTCTTCACAAAATTCAATGGATTCTTGATTTCATGGGCAACACCAGCAGTCAATTCTCCCAAAGCTGCCAGTTTTTCACGCATGACAATCTGGTTTTGAGCCTTTTGCAGTTCTTCCAGTACTTTCTCAAGTTCCTGATTTTTACTGACAACCTCTTCGGCCAACTCTTCCACCAAATTCAACCTTTGGACTTCGAGTGAATTCTTGCGGAATACCTCCAAGGCTTCGGCCATTTCGGCAATTTCGTCCTTCCCCTTTACCACGACCTCCTCGTCAAGGTCACCCTTGGCCATGGTCCGCATTCTAATTGATAATTCCTCCAGTCGTTTCAGAATGTGCTTTCCTACAAACAACCATGCAATCAAAAACGCCAATACAACACTTGCAATTGCAAGTATCAGGAGGAGTCTATTTGCGGCAGAAACAGTAGCATTGGCTTCTTCGATGGCAATATTTGCTTGTTCATTGCTGTTGTTGACTATGGCTTCAACCTGATTGACCAGCCTGGCTGAAATGATCCTGTTATGTTGTAACAACTCGACCAGTCGGTTTTGAATTCTTATTTCATCAATCCGAAGTTGGAAACCATTTTCTTCACCCGACCCGTAAAGGTTCAGCGCATCAAAAAGCGGGAGAGTATCTTCCAATATACTCCCCCTGTCAATTTCTTTCAGGGTTCTTTGAATACCGTCATAGGACGATTCAAATTGGTCTCTCAAAACATCAATCAGGGCAGCATCATTCAGTGTTGCTGTCGATGCCAGCACTTGTATGGCGATATTGACTTCTTTCTCCAAGTTTGACAAATGGCGAAATAAATTGATTTCCTTCTCGGAGCGATAAGTATTGGGATCTCCGATTCCCTTGTCGAGACTCTCATAACCTGTCATCACATAAAAAAACTGATTGTCAATCAGTGGGAGAAGGTCTGTTCTGATTGTTTGTTCAAGTCGATTAACTGAGATGTTAAATTTTTCTGATTTGCCTCTAAGAACAAACGTTTCCTTCATGAGAGATTCAATCTCATCAATATTTTGAGTCAATTCCCGGGCACTATCAGTCAAGCTATTCTCGAAATCCCTATTGTCTCCCATAGTCAAAAGATTTTCTAGGTTTCTTTCGAACTCCCCTACGTAGGTATCAATTTCTTCAGAAACATTATTCAAATCGATTTCGTTTTGGGCCGTGGTCAATCTTGGAGCAGCTGCGCTCAAGGCCGAATTCGTTCTTGCCAGTCCGAATGCGGAGATCATCTCAGGAAGGCTGACATTGTTCACCTTTTGTTGAGCTTCTCCGACTCTCTCAAATGACAACCAAGCAATTATGACAGCTATAATTGTAATTAGAACAGTTACAGATATTGCAGCATACAACTGCGTTGACAGTTTGTTAACGCTAATAATGGTCGATCCTTTTGCCATTATTGGTTACCCTGTGGATTATCCAAAAGGGATCGAACCGGGACAAATCCTTCCTCAGAAACAAACTGAGTTAAAAAAACTTCATCCGAACCTTGATTGTCAAATTCACCAAAATAGAAATCCATGTCCCCAACAGTGATTTCATTGGTCTGGTTGAATTTATTCAAAAAGCAATCCCGGTCAATTTCACGGCCACACTGTTTCAATGCCTCAATTGTTACCCTTGCTGCCAAATATCCTTCAAACGAACCAAAGCCATAGCTTTCACCCGGACGAAAAGTTGATATAGCCTCACGGTATTGTAGTGCCACTTCAGAATTTGTGGCCAAGAAATCAGGGACGACCTGGGTCATGTATACATCAGGGAAATCCTGTTCACCCAAAGAGGAAGCAAGTGCGTTTCCTCCAACAAAGGAAATGGTCATGAAGATTGGCTTGAAGTCAACCTTGTGTGCCCACTGGATAGCTGTGGCTACAGGATCATAAGCCCCGACTACTATAATGGCTTCAGGATTCTTGATCATTAGATCATAAAGAGCAGTTTTTACCGCAGTAGTATTTCGGGGATATACGCTTCTTCCTATCAATTGAAGACCATAAATCTTCAGGGCATTAATTGCCCCATTGTAACCAACTCGTCCAAAGGAATCGTTCTGATAAAGGACTGCTATCCTGGATATTCTACGATCCTGGGTTAACCGTTCAATCATTTCATTGATTTCCTGCTGATAGGAGGCACGAATATTTATAACCGTCTTGAATCTAGCACTGTCTCTCAGGAAACCTGCTCCCGTGAATGGTGCTATGAATGGAACACCTGCTTCTTCACTTATGTTTACAACAGCTCGTGAAGTAGGGGTCCCGACTTCACCAATAATAGCAAATACTTTCTGGTTTTCGATCAGCTCCCTGGTATTGGATACTGCTCTATCCGGTTCATAAACATCATCAAGGTGGATCAGATGAACTTCCCTACCATGAACTCCACCGCTTGAATTCACCTCTTCAAAGGCTGCCAGGATCCCAAGTCTCATTTCCTTGCCCAATTCACCTGCTGGACCAGTAAATGCCGCTGACTGTCCAAAGGTAATCCGGTTTTCATCTATACCCATATTTTCCTGAGAATTCATGGGTGTACCGAATATTCCCAATAACATCAAAAAGGGGAAAAAAATCGATTTAGTCTGATACTTGCTCATAAATTTCATTTAGTATTCAAAATCGCTCTGAATTATTCAAGGAAGATTAAATTAATTTCAAGGGTCCAACTATTTATACTTTTGAACTAGCTGGGCCATCATACCGAAGAGAAATACAGGTTAAATCATCAGACTGCCGAACATCTTTGGAAAACTCCCTCACGTTACTTACTATTGCTTGGTTGAATTGCTCTATACTTAAATCCTTATTGGATTTTACAGTCTGTATTAACCCCTTATTTCCATATAATTCATCATTTGCGTTCATGGTTTCTGTTATGCCATTAGTATACAATACCACTCTGTCATTTGGCTCAAGTGTAAATTGTTGGTCTTTGAACTCAATTTCTTCAAACATCCCCAAGGCAACTCCACTTTCCATTTCTAAAAACATGGAACTACCATCCGGCTTCACAATCAAGGGCGGATTATGCCCTCCATTGGAATAGAAAATTTGTCCTGTTCTGGTATCAACAACACAATAAAAAACGGATACAAACATACCGGTCAAATTGTCTTCAACCAATAATCTGTTAACCTCCTTCAATACATCACTGGGATTTTTATTGCCAATAGCCGAGCCTTTTATCAATGTTCTGCTTGACATCATGAACATTGCAGCCGGTACTCCCTTGCCGGATACATCGGCAATCACTATGCCGATTTTGCCTTCTCCACAATTGATTACATCAAAAAAGTCCCCTCCTACATTCCTAGCGGGCAACATTGTACCTGCAATTTTGTAATTCTCTCCGCTGGGAAATATTCTCGGTAAAATTGATTGCTGCATTTTATCAGCAATTGACAACTCATTATTGATTGAAGTCAGTTTGTCCCTTGCTGCCAAAGCATCACGCCAAAGCTCAAGGTGCTTGGCTGTTCGCTCAATAGTTGTTTTCAAGTCCATAAAATCAATCGGTTTGGTTACAAAATCAAAGGCCCCCCGATTCATGGCCTTCCTGATATTTTTCATATCCCCATAGGCCGAAACAATTACCGATCTGATGTTGGGATTTATACTTGGGATTTGTTCAAGGAGAGTTAAGCCATCCATCTTCGGCATGTTTATATCCGAGAGTACAATGTCAATATCTTCATCCGTATTAAGCTGGTCAAGAGCGTTAATACCATTATTTGCAAAAGCAAATTCGTAGGTATTGTTTCTTATTTCCCTGCGCATTCTTTGGAGGACCAAAGGTTCTAGGTCCGGTTCGTCATCAACTACTAGAATCTTGTGAGGTCTTGACATGAAAATCCATTCCCTTGGTTAAAATATTTATCCGCTTGACTTAATTGTCTCAATTCTTGAATTTTGGACAACGCCGCAACTTGCGGTTGTATGTTTATACGAAAATTAATAACTAAATATACATATTTTTTTTGTGGTAGAAAGTGTAGCAATTTGAACATTGTTCATATGCTTGAATTCAAAACACTGTAAAGGACCATCCATTCAAAAAACTGCTACAATTTCATATAAAATTATCGGGACAGAAATGAAGTTAACTGACTACAAGGTGTTATCCTTCGATTGTTATGGAACACTTATTGATTGGGAATCTGGTATTCTTGAAAATTTATGCCCCTTGATTCAAAAGCTTGATTATACTCCTTTACCTGATAAGGTATTGGAAACACATGCAAAATTTGAAGCCCGAACCCAGTCCTTGCATCCAGGTCTGAAATATCCCCAACTTTTGTCAGGGGTGTATGAACAAATAGCTGCTGAATGGGATATCAGCATTGAGCCCGACGAAAGCACGAATTACGGCAATTCTGTAGGTACCTGGCCGGCCTTTGATGATTCTGTTTCTGCTCTGAAAACCTTGAAGAAACATTTCCAATTGGTGATTCTTTCCAATGTGGATAACACTAGTTTCAGCAAATCCAATAACAGATTGGATGTTGAATTCGATGATATCATCACGGCTGAGGATGTAGGTTCCTATAAACCCAACCCAAATAATTTTAGATTCATGTTAAGAAAGCTCGCTCAAAGGGGAATTGAAAAGCATGAAATCCTTCATGTTGCCGAGAGCCTTTTTCATGATCACATTCCTGCCAACCAATTCGAACTGGACAATTGTTGGATTTATAGGAGGCACCTGAAAGAAGGATATGGTGCTACAAAAACTCCCGAAAAAATGCCCACATTCAACTTTCGGTACAATAGCATGAAAGAATTGGCTGATGCTGTTGTGAATGAAAACATTACGGTTGAATGAAAAACTAATTCAAGTTTTTGCAATATTAATATATAATACCCTTTGAACATTTGCTTTGTTTGTAAATTAGTTTTTCAGTTCTTAAGAATTGGTGTTCTTGTTTATGATCGGGTGATGTATTTGGGGTATGGTTGCAGGGTTTTATTTTGTTTACTTTTGTTCTCATTTTAACTCAACAAACATATCTCCATTAAATAATGATAAATTTGGGAGAGAATTATGGGGAATAATCTTGATGCATTGACTACGATTTTTACCGAGTTCTATTATTGGTTGACCGTAGCTTTGATGTTTTTGATTCACGTAGGTTTCTGCATGTATGAAGTCGGAGCCAGCAGGCGACGCAACCATATGCATACCCTGTTGAAAAATTCAATGCTGATACCTTTGGTCACTATTACCTTCTTTTTCTTCGGTTGGTGGATTTATTGGGCATTTCCAAATGGTCCATTCATTACCGGGGGCATTGAATGGGAAGCAGCAAATGCCAATTCGCCTGTTTCCGATATTATGGGAACCAACCTTAGCGATCGAATAACCGGAGTGTTTTGGGCTGCATTTTTGCTCTTTTCCTGGACTGCAGCATCGATTGTATCTGGTTCAGTAATCGAAAGAATCAATTCTGGAGCTTTTTGGATTCTGGCAGTATTGATTGGCTCAGGTGCCTGGATAATTGATGCGGCCTGGGGTTGGCATTACCAGGGTTGGATGGTCCAACTTCTTGGTTATCATGATGCCTATGCCAGTGGAGTAATTCATGCTGTTGCAGGTGGATTTGCCTTGGGGGTATTGGTAGTTCTTGGACCAAGATTGGGTAAATTTGCTGCGGATGGGAAACCAAGGGATATACTTCCCCACAACCCATGGTTGGTTTGTATAGGTCTGTTCCTGATCTATACCGGTTTTTGGGGTTTCTATGTCGCCTGTAACGTTCCCTTGATTTCTCCAGAAGGGATCGGCGGAAACATTACCGGGGAAACCTGGACTGCGACAACGATTTATTTGACGCCCACTACCCTGGGTGCCATTACCTTCAATTTCCTCATGTCTCTTTCCGGAGGTATGATGATGGGGTACTTTGCTTCTAAGGGGAATGCCTTCTGGACCTACTCAGGTGGACTGGCTGGAATCATTACAGCTTCGGCCGGTAATGATCTGTATCATCCGATTCAAGCCATGATCATCGGTGGTGTTGGAACATACCTCGCCTATAAGTTGCATTATTGGGTTGAAAACAAGTTCAAGATCGATGATGCCGTAGGTGCTGTTGCTGTCCATGGTTATGCCGGTTTCATAGGATTGGTCATCTGTGGATTTGTACTTTGGGGACATCCAAGTTCACCCTACGAGGGTTATGCCGCAATCAATCCGTTGGGTAACTTCATTGGTGCCATCATTATGTTTGGTGTACTGGGTTTCCTGCCGGGATATATTGCTTCCAAGATTCTTCATGCCTTTGGATTGTTGAGAATTCCAAAGGAAGTTGAATTGATGGGACTTGATTTCGGTACTGCCTTGGAGGAAGAAGCGGCCGCTAGGGAAGTACGTGAAGCAGAAATTGCCATGGTAAATGGCAAATAACTTTTAGAAAGGAGTAAATCATGAATACAACCGGAATATCATCCTGGGCGGTAGACCTCGCTGATGTTGGGGCCATTTACCCCTTTCAGGGTTTGGAATTGATCCTGCTCATTATTGCCTTGGTTTTCTGGATTTGGTGGCACATCGCCACATTCCGCATGGAATTTGATCGTCAAGATGAAAAAATCCGGAAATATGGCAATTCGGACCATATCACCCAAGCGATAGAAAACGATAAATAGCCACTATTTTGGTCTATTTTTTCAGGGGGCTTCAGGGCCCCCTGTTTTATTGAATTTCAAAATTTAATTTGGAAGAAGCGGAAGATTTGCATTTTAGCTCATACTGCCTATCAATGAGTAACTCATGCCAATAGAAATTCAAGCGAATGTTTCTGTACCTGTTGATAAGGTCTGGGAATACTACACCAATCCAGAACATATCGTATACTGGAATTTTTCATTCCGATGACTGGGAATGTACCCGGGCTAAAAGCGATCTTTTTCCAGGAGGAAGATTCATTTACCACATGGCTGCCAAGGACAGGAGTATGGGTTTTGACTTTGAGGGAGCTTTTACGGTTATTGAGGCAAACAAGCATCTGGCCTATAAATTGGATGATGATCGAAGCGTTCAGGTTCTCTTTTGTCCCCAAAATAATTCAAAAACCACTGTAAAAATTACATTTGATCCCGATTCAGCACATGATGATGAGTTTCAGCGACTGGGATGGCAAAGCATTCTGAACAATTTCAAAAAATATGCTGAAGTAAGGATTAGTGATTGAGTCATTAGCATTTAGCCTAGTTGAATTTGTCCCAAGGTTATAGAGCATTTACACTCATATCTAACCAGATCGTTTCCCCTGCCTTTACTTTTTGCATACCGGCAAACCTGTTCCATCTTTGATCATGCATGGCATTTGTTACATGGCTGACAGGTTCTGCACAAATTGCATCAAGATCCTTATTGATATAGATATGAAGATTATTTGCACTTGAAGAAATTGCTACCACTGCATCAATGCTTTCCAATGTCAATTTGGCACGTCCTTCCCAATTCCCAAAGCACGAATCAATTCCATTATTATGTCGGGAACTCAATAGGACTTCCTTGTTTCCCAATTCATTGAAGGAAGTAGGCATGTACAGCCGATCAGTTTCGAACTTTCCACCGGCAACGAATTCCACTTTTCCCTCACCCCCTGACAGGTTGAACCATGGATGAAAACCTAAGCCCGCCAAAATCCAGTCAAATTGGTCGTTGCAATACCCGACACGAGATAACAAGCCATTTTCCTCTGATACTTGAAATTCCTGGATACCTATTCCGACGTTCCTTCCCTCACTGGTTTTAAGTGGTGTTGACAGGGAACAGAAATCCTTACGAACCTCCTGAGGTATCCATGTTTCCGTTACCCCCAAGCCATGAATTGCACAAGATTCCGGGGTCCAGTTTTTACTGACAGCCAAGGATCCCTCACTCGTCACGATGTTTGGTTGAGATAATCTGTTACTAAATGGGACCATGACAAATGAGCCATAAAGTGGTATCCGGTCCAGATCATGATTGTTAGCCGGCTTGGGTTTCAATAAATCAATTATCTTGCCCTTGGTGGTATAGGAAAGAGTTTCGATCCTTCCACCCTCCTCGGGATTGATTTTGATCACATAACTTTTTGACGAAATTTCCAGAACCATTATTTCCTTTCTGCTTGACGATTAATGATTTGCTAATGAATGAAATTGTAGGAGTTAATCTGTTGTTGCTTAACTTTAGGTTTAATATTGCTGTACATCCAACTTTAAATATAATTGAACGCTCATTTGAAATAAATATCTGAGCCTTATCCAACAATTGAGAAATCACATGACCAACAGTATTCCATTGAGCAAAGTTAAATATTATTGCCTTGAAGGCAGAAATGTCTTTATTTCCGGGGGTGCAACTGGTATCGGCAAATCCCTAGTGGAAGATTTTGCCAAACAGGGATCGGTCGTTGGTTTTGTCGATATCGCAGCCAAAGAAGGACAAGCTCTGGCAGATGATCTTAACGAACGTGGGCATCAGGTGGAATTTACGCAATGTGATATCACGGAAACCCAAAATTACCAGGCTGTCATCCAAGATTTTATCAATCGTAACGGTCCTTGTAAAGCCTTGCTCAACAATGCGGCCAATGATACGAGACATGGATGGTCTGATGTTACACCAGAGCAATTCAACAACATTATTTCGGTAAATCTGAAGCACAGTTTTTTTGCTATCCAAACCGTACTCCCAGGTATGATTGACTCTGGAGGTGGTTCCATCATCAACTTTGGTTCTTCCAGCTGGTATGTTGGTTCTCAAAACCTCCCTGTTTATGGGACCTCAAAAGCTGGCGTACATGGTATGACAAGGTGCTTTGCAACCGATCTGGGAAAGCATAATATCAGGGTTAACACCATTGTGCCGGGATGGATCATGACGCAAAGACAACTGGATTTGTGGGTTGATGAAAAAGCCGAGGAAACACTTGATCAAAACCAGCGGCTTGCAGGTCGGGTTTTACCTGAAGATGTATCAGCCCTTTCGCTATTTCTGGCCTCTGATCAATCCCGCATGTGTTCGGCCCAGAACTTTATAGTCGATGCCGGTTGGATTTAGGAATAGTCTCCACGAACACGTTTCTTTTCCGGGTCGAAGTGTGGGAAAGGTACAATCTTCGCCTTCAGACGTTTTTGTTGACCATCAAGCTGTCCAACCTCAAGTTCAGTTCCAAGTTCTGAATGGGTGATGTCCATCCTGGCCAGGGCAATGGTTTTTCCAAGGATTGGCGATTTCATGGCTGATGTAATTTCCCCAACCTGAGCCTTGCCCAGCCTTATGCAATCACCATTTGAAGGTACCAGTCCAGTTT
>CAZHIL010000130.1:0-2649 GCA_964532985.1 uncultured Albidovulum sp.
CAGAAGAAGTGATGCCACATTTTCAGTAGAAGGAGTTTGAAATCGTTATGTTGCCCAAAGTAGAAACTTGCCCCTATACCATTGAAGGAACAGGTCCAGTCATGTTTCTTATCCATGGAATAGGAGCTTCCCTTGCAGCCTGGAACAATCTGGTACCCACGCTCAAGAACCACTTCACGGTAATTTCTTATGATCTAAGGGGTCATGGAGCAGCATCTTTACCCGAAAAAGAGTTAGGTTTGGATGATCTTGTTGATGATCTGGAACAGATCCGATGTGAGATCAATATTGATCGTGCTCATTTTGTCGGCCATTCGTTAGGTGGCATGATCGGGCCTGCCTATGCAAGGAGATATCCTGAAAGGGTGATATCATTGGGCTTGTTATCAACCGCAGCTTTCAGAACAAGTGATGATTCCTCCAAGGTGTGGAAGGTTGTGCGGGCAATGGAGTCCAGAGGGATTCCACAAATTCTGGAAACACTTACCGATCGATGGTTTACAGACGAGTTTATCCAATCTCATCAGGAGGTAGTTGAAAAGCGCTTGAATCAGGTCATCGCTACAAATCCCGAAGTGTTTCTGAATGTTTTCAGGATTTATGCCGGTACAGAAATGAAACCCTGGTTACACGAAATCGAATGTCCTTGTCTTGTTCTTACGGGAGAGAATGATGGTGGGTGCAATCCTCGATTAAACCGTCAAATTGCATCGGCACTTGCCAATTCCGAACTGGTCATTCTACCAGATCTTAAACATTCCATCCTGTTGGAAGCAGGAGAAAAGGTTGCACAGGAAATTATCCGCTTTTGCAATAGGGTTTTATGACCACCAAATGTGGATTTACACAAACAATACCTTCTAATACAGCCTGCTGATCAGAAAAAGTGTGTAAATTCATGTACCACCCACATAATCAGAATTCAAATATACTTGGAGATAACCAAAGGAGGTTTGATAAGCACTTGCCGAAGATTCTCTAGGTAGTTTGGTTGAATTCCAATCTCCCGAAACTATCCTCCAATCTTACCCTTAAAACCTGTTGAGAAGGAACAAGAGCATCGATTCAAGCAAAAGAAATCCATTAAACTGATCTTTCAGAAGGAGTAGCTCTCTCAATCGATTGAAAAGACAACAAGTAACCTAACCAAAAAACTAAAGTTGGCAGTACAAACAGACCTTCTTGTCATATATAGTTATTGGCTTTAAGCTTTGGAAAATACTACCCAACTATTATCCGGTTAGTGGAAGTACCGGAGATGTCAATTTTATAACCTGGTTTGATAAACAATTGATTGAGAATTTTAATATATCCGAACCCTATGTATTGATAATTGGAGGGGGTAACGCAGCGCTTTGTGCTGCAATCACGGCAAAGGAGGCAGGAGCATCTGTCTTGCTCCTAGAAAGTGCACCTAAACCCTACCGAGGGGGGAACAGTCGGCATACCAGGAATTTCAGATGCATGCATTCCCAACCCTTAGGGGAATTGACCGGAAAGTATGAGGAGGAGGAATATTTAGATGATCTTTTGAAAGTAACGAAGGGCAAGACCGACGAAGATCTGGCCCGAATGTGTATTCGTTCTTCTCAAGAGGCATATGGTTGGATGCATGCCCATGGTGTTCGATTTCAACCATCGCTCTCAGGTACGCTTTCACTCAGCCGTACGAATGCCTTTTTTCTGGGCGGTGGAAAGGCACTTGTGAATGCCTATTACCGCAAGGCTATGGATTTGGGTGTTGAAGTCAACTATGAATCCAATGTCAAACATCTCGAATATGAAAATCGACAAATCAAGTCAGTTACTGCCGAAATAAACAATAAGGATGTCACCTTTACCCCTGCAGCGGTTGTAGTTGCTTCGGGTGGATTCCAGGCAGATATTGACTGGCTGGCGAGTGCCTGGGGAGAAGCAGCAAGAAATTTCTTGATAAGGGGTACCCCATATAACCGTGGTGTGGTATTGAGAAACCTTCTTGATCAGGGGATAATGAGTGTAGGTGATCCTACCCAATGCCATGCGGTAGCAATTGACGGGCGCGCACCCAAATATGATGGTGGTATTGTTACCCGTCTTGATTGTGTTCCTTTTGCTGCGGTGGTCAACAAAAACGGTGAGAGATTTTATGATGAAGGCGAGGACGTCTGGCCAAAGCGTTATGCAATATGGGGACGCTTGGTTGCAGCCCAGCCCGATCAGGTAGGTTATGCAATCATCGATTCAAAATCGCTCGAACTTTTTATGCCTTCCGTTTTTCGTCCGGTTCAGGGAAACACAATTGAGGAGTTGGCTCAAAAGATGCAACTGCCTTCATCAAGACTCAAGCGGACCATTGATGAATTTAATGCGGCCTGTCAGCCAGGGAATTTTCATCCTACCGAATTGGATGGGCTGTCGACTAGGGGATTGAATCCACCCAAATCCAATTGGGCACGCCCAATTAACGAACCTCCGTTTTATGGCTATGAATTGCGTCCAGGGGTTACATTCACCTATCTGGGTTTGAAAGTGGATAAACAGGCCAGGGTTCAGGGTAGGGAAGGTCCGGTGGAAAATCTCTGGGCTGCCGGGGAAATCATGGCAGGTTCAATCCTTGGTGAAGGTTACCTAGCAGGATTTGGGATGACTATAGGTACGGTATTTGGT
>CAZHIL010000131.1:0-2214 GCA_964532985.1 uncultured Albidovulum sp.
ATCATTGGGGAGATGGGCTGATAACCAATCCCAATCATGTACCTCGGAAGTAGCAGCCGAACCATACCAAAATCGATCACCCATGTTTACCAGTGTGGCTTCAGACTTTACCATACCATGATGGTTCAAGAAATAGCATAACCCGATTCGCCGATGTTCTTCCGGTATTTTCGAACAGGAAAGTCGATCCAGCCATTGATAAACACCCTCCCCTGTGATTTCAATTCGGTTGAACCCGTTAACTTCGGCAATGCCAATATGTTTGTTTAGATGAAGAACCTCATCCCTGACCAAGTCATTCAAGTCGGTTTTTGCAAAGGAAGGGGTTATTTCGAAATCTGAATTGGGAGCGTAGACCATACTCCGCTCCCAACCATTGAGTGGTGCTAAAACTGCCCCAAGACTTTCCAAATGTTCGGTCAGCTGTGTTATCCGCCGTTTCCTGCCTGCTGGCCTGTATTCATGAGGCATGTGGAAACGAAACTCATTTTGGTAATCTTCAATGGCTTTTTTTGTTGTGAATTCAATATCTGCATGCGGGTCGAATCTCCTTGGGTCCAAGGACCAGGTATCATAACAGGCTTCACCATGCACGATTTGCTGTGCCAGCAACCAGCCATGACCACCGCCTTCACCCAATCCCGCTCTAAGTCCAACTATGCAAAAGGCATTTCTTCGACCCGGCACAGGCCCTACAAGGGGAAGTCCGTCAGCCGAATAGGTAATGGGACCATTGACGATCGTGTGTATGCCGGCATTTTCCAGAACGGGTAATCGCCCGACCGCATTCTCGAAGACATCGGTAATTCGATCAAGATCATCGGGGCACAAATCATTGGTAAAGGCCGGGTCAATGCCGTCAAGTCCCCAGGGTTTGCATTCCTGTTCATAAAAACCAACCAAAAGCCCTTGTTTTTCCTGTCTGCAATAGAAATCATCAGTTGGGCAGCGGAGAAGGGGAATTCTCTTACCAGCTGTTTCGACTTCGGGAATGGATTCGGTAACCAGATATTGGTGTTCCATGGATACAACTGGATGATGAACCCCCATCAGGGAAGCAACTTCATTAACCCGGTACCCACTCGCATTGACAATCGTCTGGCAATGAATTGTGCCGTTGTTGGTTTCAACCAGCCAGGAATCATCCTTTTTCTGAACCAGGCCTGTCACTTCGGTCTTTTGATAAATTTGAGCGCCATTCTTTCTGGCTCTGTAGGCTAATGCCTGACACAATTGAGCCGGGTCGATATGACCATCATGCGGGTCCCACAATCCCCCAACCAGCCCATCGGTGGAAATGAGCGGGTTTCGTCTTTTGCATTCATCAGGGTCAATAACTTCAAGATCGATTCCCATTCCTTTTGCCAGTGAAACAAAGTGATGATAGCCGTCCAGATGATCCTGCTTGCTTGCCAGTCGAATACCGCCATCTGCATAATTATAGCTGACAGGATATGATGGGTCACTAGCCAATTCCCTGTAGAGTTTTATGGAATGCGATTTCAAACCGAGCATGGTTTGGTTGGTGCCAAAACTGGTCACTTGTGCTGCTGAATGCCAAGTGGTTCCAGAAGTCAGTGTATCCCTTTCAATAAGGACAATATCCTGACAACCTTCTAGACCCAAATGGTAGAGGGTTGAACAACCTGCAATGCCTCCACCAATAACGACAATATTTGCTTGGCTATTCAAATTACCTTACCCAATCTGAAAATTGAAATCCGAAAATTTTATTGAAAAATCAATATAGATTTTTGAAATGAATGTGCATTAGTTGGTTGAAATACATTTCCAATCATTACCCTCACAATCATTGACATTGGTAGTGTTATCAGTAATTTAATTTTGTACCGATGGAATAAGCCAAGGAAGACACAAGGTTTGCAAGCGCAACACATAAAGATAGACACACCCTTGCTAGAAGCTAGGAATGTATCAAAATATTTTGGAGCAGTAACAGCTCTAAGGGATGTTAATTTACAACTTTGGCCCGGCGAGGTATTGGGTGTAGTCGGTGATAACGGCGCAGGCAAGTCAACACTTATGAAAGTCCTTTCTGGATTGTATCCACCGAGCAAGGGAAGTTTGCACTTCGACGGCAATGAGGTACAGTTTCACAGTCCAAGAGATGCTCGCGATCTCGGTATAGAGATGGTCTATCAGGATCTTGCCCTAGCCGGCAACATGAACATTGCAGAAAATATTTATTTGGGT
>CAZHIL010000132.1:0-3719 GCA_964532985.1 uncultured Albidovulum sp.
CCTGTTACCGTTCTCCATCTGGACAATCTGCAGGTCCTGGCCCAGCGAACGATCAGCCGTGATGGTTATACTGCCGTCCAGCTGGGTTCTGGTGCGGCCAAGGCCAAGCGGGTATCCAAGGCCATGCGTGGTCATTTTGCCATGGCTCAGGTGGCACCAAAGCGAAAATTGACTGAGTTCCGGGTTTCGCCGGAAAATTTAATAGATGTCGGAGCTGAAATTACCGCTGACCACTTTTTGCCAGGTCAGAAGGTTGATGTTTCGGGAACTTCAATCGGCAAGGGTTTTGCCGGTGCCATGAAAAGGCACAACTTTGCCGGCTTGAGGGCAACCCATGGTGTATCGGTGAGTCACCGTTCCCATGGATCAACCGGGCAGTGTCAGGACCCCGGCAAGGTTTTCAAGGGCAAGAAGATGGCTGGTCATCTCGGCAATACCAGGGTTACCACCCAAAACCTTGAAATAGTCCAAACGGATGCCGAAAACGGCTTGATCCTTGTCAAAGGTTCCGTGCCCGGTTCCAAGGGTGGCTGGGTAACCATCAGGGATGCCTGCAAGAAAAAGGTTCCCGACAATTTACCAATGCCCGGGTCGATCAGAAAAGCTGAGCCGGTTGTTGAAAATGTCGATGACAGTCAGGTAGAGGAATCCGGGGAGGCTGAATCATGAAGACCCAAGTGATCAGTATTAATGGCAGAAAGTCGAAATCAGTAGATCTGTCCGAAAATATATTTGGTGTGGAATGTCGATCCGATATCTTGAATCGTGTGGTACGCTGGCAGAGAGCCCGCAAGCAGCAGGGAACCCACAAGGCAAAAACCCGTTCCGAAACAAGTTATTCCAAGCGTAAGATCTTTAGGCAAAAGGGCACGGGCAATGCACGCCATGGTGACCGTAATGCACCGATTTTCTCCAAGGGTGGTGTTTACAAGGGACCGACACCCCGGGATCACAGCCATGGCTTGCCCAAGAAGGTTCGTCAGCTGGGTTTGAAAATGGCTCTCTCCTCGAAGTTGCAAAACAGCGAGTTGGTGATCCTGTCCAATGTCCGGATGAAAAATCCAAAGACATCTGAGTTGAATGAAAAAATAAGAAAACTGGGATGGAAAAAGACCCTGGTTATAGACGGATCTAAGGTTGATGAAAATTTTGTCAGGGCTGCTCGGAACATTCCCGATCTGGATGTTTTGCCCCAACAGGGAGCAAATGTCTATGACATTTTGAAATGTTCCACCCTGGTTATCACCCTGGACGGATTAAAAGCCTTGCAGGAGAGAATGTCATGAAACCTGTAGCTGAACATTACGACATGATCATTCGACCCAGGATTACCGAAAAATCCACTCTGGCGTCACAGATCAATACAGTGGTTTTTGAAGTTTCGATGGATGCGACCAAGCCCAAGATCAAGGAAGCCGTTGAGGCCATTTTCAAGGTCAAGGTCAAGGCCGTCAACACCACTGTCCAGAAAGGTAAAACAACGCGCTTCAGGGGCCGACCCGGCAAGCGAAAGGATATCAAGAAGGCCTTTGTCCGATTGGAGGAAGGTTATTCGATAGATACTGGTGGATCACGATAATGGCATTAAAGTCCTATAAGCCGATTACTCCGGGACGACGCGGTCTCGTTCTGGTTGATCGTTCCCATCTATGGAAAGGCAAACCTGTCAAATCCCTGAGTGAGGGACTTAACTCCAAGGGTGGTCGCAACAATATGGGACGCATCACTGTTCGCCATCGGGGCGGGGGTGCTAAGCGTCTTTACCGCAAGATTGATTTCAAGCGCAAGAAATTGGATGTCACGGGAACCGTTGAAAGGTTCGAGTATGATCCCAACCGCTCGGCCTTCATTGCCCTGATCAAATACGAAGACGGTGAAATGTCCTACATTGTCGCTCCCCAGCGTCTTGCTGTTGGTGACAAGATTGTTTCCTCCGACCGGGCCGATATCAAGCCTGGCAACGCCATGCCCTTTGCCGGTATGCCCATAGGAACAATCGTGCACAATATCGAAATGAAACCCGGCAAGGGCGGCCAGATTGCGCGTGCTGCCGGGACCTATGCCCAGTTTGTCGGTCGTGATGGTGGTTATGCCCAGTTACGTCTGTCGTCCGGCGAGTTGCGGGTTGTTCATCAAAACTGCCGGGCTACGGTTGGAGCTGTTTCGAATCCGGATAATTCCAATATCAATCTCGGCAAGGCCGGGCGGGTTCGTAACATGGGTATCAGACCCACCGTAAGAGGTGTCGTCATGAATCCCGTGGACCATCCCCATGGTGGTGGTGAAGGTAAATCCAGCGGCGGCCGTCATCCGGTTACACCCTGGGGCAAACCGACCAGGGGTATGAAAACGCGCAAGAACAAGGCAACCGACAAATATATTCTGCGGCGTCGGTCAGTGCGAAAGAAAGGACGTTAACATGGCACGATCTACATGGAAGGGTCCCTTTGTGGATTCCTATGTTTTGAAGAAAGCCGAGAAGGCCAAGGAATCGGGTCGCAGGGACGTCATCAAGATATGGTCCCGCCGATCTACCATCCTACCTCAATTTGTCGGTCTTACCTTTGGTGTCCATAATGGCAGAAAGCACATACCCGTTTTGGTTTCCGAGGAAATGATTGGTCAGAAGTTTGGAGAATATTCTCCAACCAGAACCTATTACGGACATGCTGCCGACAAAAAGGCTAAAAGGAAATAGGGCTCGATCATGGCAAATTTACAGAAAACATTGCCCCCTAATCAGGTGGTAGCCACGGGCAAGATGCTTCGGGTATCCCCCCAGAAACTCAATCAGGTGGCAACTCTGATACGCGGCAAGAACATAGCCGAAGCTTCCAATATCCTGGCTTTTTCCGAAAAGCGAATTGCCAAGGATGTTCTGAAGGTTTTGCGAACGGCCCTGCATAACGCCGAGAACAATTTCGGCATGGATGGTTCAAGCCTGCAGATTGCCGAAGCATATGTCGGCAAAAATCTCACCATGAAAAGGTTTCGGGCCAGGGCAAGGGGGAGAGCCAACAGAATTGTCAAACCTTTTTCACAAATTACAATCATCGTACAGGAAACAGCGGATTAGAACTTATGGGTCAGAAAGTTAACCCAATTGCCATGAGACTACAGGTCAACCGGACCTGGGATAGTAGATGGTATGCCAACAAGCGGGACTATGGGGATCTTCTTCAGGAAGATTTGAAAATCAGGGCATTCATCAAGAAGGAGTGTGCCCAGGCCGGTATCAGCAGGGTGATCATCGAACGTCCCTACAAGAAATGCCGTATTACCGTCCATTCGGCCAGGCCGGGTGTGATTGTCGGACGAAAGGGGGCCGATGTTGAAACCCTGAAGACATCCTTGCGCAAACTGACCGATTCAGAGCTGTTTTTCAATATCGTTGAAGTAAAAAGACCTGAAATAGATGCCCAGCTGGCTGCCGATTCGGTTGCCCAGCAAATTGAAAACCGGGTTTCTTTCCGAAGAGCCATGAAGCGCTCCGTACAAAGTGCCATGCGGATGGGAGCCCTTGGAGTCAGAATTAATGTAGCCGGACGTTTAGGCGGAGCCGAGATTGCCAGAACCGAATGGTATAGGGAGGGACGCGTACCCTTGCATACCCTGAGGGCAGACGTTGATTATGCCCGTTCGACGGCATCAACCCCTTATGGTGTCATCGGAATCAAGATCTGGATCTTCAAGGGTGAAATTCTGGAACATGATCCCTC
>CAZHIL010000133.1:0-1694 GCA_964532985.1 uncultured Albidovulum sp.
GCCATAACCTATGCCTATAAACGGTTTTTTGCTTACCTGCTGCCCGAAGAGCTGGAACCAACAACGTTGTTGCAGCTCCTTGGAACCGAGTACAAATTTGCAGTCAGTTTCCTTATTCTGGTCATTGTTCTCTTAATCAGGCCTTCTGGTATATTTGCCGGGAAGTCAGCATGAATATTCTTCACGACAATCGACGGTTGTTCTGCTTTGGGGGTATGGCCCTTTTGTTGTTGATCGTCGGGATTTTTCAGAGTTGGAATCTGATGTTCCAAATTCTCAATTTATGCCTGATCTCGGCAGTTATGTCGCTGGGTGTAAACATTCAATGGGGGTATGTCGGCCTTTTTAATGTCGGCGTTATGGGTTTTGCTGCTTTGGGAGGTCTGTCGGCAGTTTTGATTTCTACTAAACCGGTTCAGGAAGCTTGGCAGGCTGGTGGTACCAATATTCTGATTTCCCTGTTTATTGTCCTGATCGGGGCAGGATTGATCTTTTTGGCCCGTCATAAATTATCCCGCAAGGCAGCAAATTACAGTACATTTCTTTTGGTTGTCTTGACCTACTTTACTGCCAGGTATTTCTATATCCCCGGCACTAAGGCCGTTGAAGCAGTTGATCCAGCCCTGACCGGTTTTCTGGGAGGTCTGGGTCTCCCCATTATTTTCTCCTGGTTGGTTGGTGGTTTAGTGGCTGGGTGCGCCGCATGGTTCATTGGCAAGATTACCCTGGGTCTGAGATCGGATTATCTCGCCATAGCAACCTTGGGTATTTCGGAAATATTGATTCTCGCGATCAAAAACGAGGACTGGCTTGCTCGTGGTGTAAAGAATGTAATCGGGTTGTCCAGACCCGTTGCCTATGAAAGGGACTTGCAGGCATCGGACTGGTTTGTCAATCTGGCGGAAAACCTGGGAATGGATTTGGTCACTCTTTCCAGCCTATGGGTAAAAATCAGCTATACGCTGTTGTTTATTGGTTGTTTGGTATTTCTTCTAATCCTTGCTGAACTTGCATTGAAATCCCCCTGGGGAAGAATGATGAGGGCAATCAGGGATAATGAAACCGCGGCTCATGCCATGGGCAAGGATATCGTAGCACGTAAACTGCAGGTTTTTGTATTGGGATCAATGGTTGTTGGTATCGGCGGAGCCATGCTAACCACCTTGGATGGCCAATTTACACCCACAAGCTATCAACCCCTACGATTTACTTTCCTGATCTGGGTCATGGTAATCGTCGGTGGTTCAGGAAATAATTGGGGTGCAATTCTGGGTGGTTTCCTAATTTGGTTCGTGTGGATTGAAGCCGAACCTGTTGGGTTGTGGTTGATGGAGTTTATTACCTCGGGAATGGATGAACAAAGTTCATTAAGGCAACATTTGATCAGGAATGCTGCTTATATGCGACTGTTAACCATGGGCTTAATTTTACTCATTGTGTTGAAGTATTTCCCCAAAGGATTAATTCCCGAAGGAACAAGGTAGTTCACTATATTAATGTGGAAATAGTCCAAAACAGGCAACAAAAAGAAATTTTATCAGAGTGATGTTAAGCCAGACACAAAAGGAGAAGCAGGTATTTATCAAAAGCTATGGCTGTCAGATGAATGTATATGACAGTGAACGCATGGCCGAAGCTCTTATACCATTGGGATATAAGTCCACTTCACGAGAGGAGGATGCCGACCTCATCAT
>CAZHIL010000134.1:0-3673 GCA_964532985.1 uncultured Albidovulum sp.
TGGTTGAGAATATGCCCGGAAGTGCTGCCCAAAGACCCGGTGATATTGTTAAATCAATGAAAGGTGATACCGTTGAGGTGTTGAATACGGACGCCGAGGGAAGGTTGGTTCTTGCCGATATTTTATGGTATGTACAAGAAAAATATAACCCGTCATGGATGATTAACCTGGCAACTCTCACAGGTGCCATTGTAGTTAGCCTTGGTCATGAATATGCTGGTCTGTTTTCCAACGATGACAAATTTTGCAAAAAGTTTCTCAAGTCAGCCGATTTTGAAGGTGAAAAGGCTTGGCGCCAGCCACTTGACGTAAATTATGACAAGCAGCTTGATTCACGACTTGCGGACATGAAGAACATTGGAGGGCCATATGCCGGGGCGATTACAGCGGCCCAGTTCCTGCAGCGTTTTGTCAAAAAGGATACACCATGGATCCATTTGGACATAGCCGGTGTTGCCTTTCCGGCCAAGGAGGGTGATTTTGCTCCCAAAGGGCCATCTGGATGGGGAGTAAGGACAATCCTTAATTTGATTGGCAAATCCTTTTGAGAGAATGGTCAAGGTCTTTTTTTATCAATCGGATGGTCCTCCGACTAAACTGCTGTTTACACTTTTGGAAAAATCACGCAGTCAGGACTGGAAAATACTCCTGAATTGTGCAGATCAGAATGAAGTGGAATTTATGCATGAACAACTGTGGGTTCAACCTGACAACCATTTTGTTGGAATGGGTATTGCAGGTTATGAATTTGACCAATTCCAACCGGTTTTGTTATCTGACAAATCCATTTTTACCAACGATCCCCAAGTTATGATTGCCACTGGTAACAGTACGATCGAACCTGATATTGTTGATAAATTCAACAGGATCATGGTTGTCTTCAATAAAAACGACCAGCAGGAACTTGCTGCATCCAGGGAAAAGTGGAAATTACTCTTAGGATTGGGACATCATATGCAACTGTATAGCCAGGATAGAAACGGGTGGACCCTTAAAGCCGAAGCCAACCAGGAGCAAAAGGAAGGGAATTAGGATCATTTTGATTATCTTTTTCCTAGTGTGGAAAAATTTATTCCGAAACCTATTTCACTCCAAACAAAGATTACCAACCAAAACTGGTAATTTCTTGATCATTTAAAATTCAGGAGAAAAGGGGCCTAAAGTGGTAGAAAGAACACTGTCCATCATTAAACCCGATGCCACAAGAAGAAACATCTGTGGGAAGATTATTGCCATGTTTGAAGCTGCAGGATTAAGGGTTGTAGCACAAAAGAGACTACATTTGTCACGCAACCAGGCTGAGCAATTCTATGCAGTTCATAAAGAACGACCATTTTTTGGTGAGCTTTGCGATTTCATGTGTTCAGGACCCGTGGTGGTACAGGTTTTGGAAGGCGAGAATGCAATTATCTTGAATAGGGAAATCATGGGGGCTACCAATCCAGCGGAAGCCAAACCCGGAACCATAAGAAAGGAACTTGCAGTTTCCTTTACGGAGAACTCTGTTCATGGTTCAGATGGTCCTGATACCGCCAAAGAAGAAATTGCCTTCTTTTTCAGTGGCACCGAAATAGTTGGATAATTTTATTCGGTACTTTGGAATTCATAGTATTATTGCTTGAAGACATATCCGAATTGACTAAATATTTATAACGGTAAAGGCCTGTAGCTCAACGGTTAGAGCTGAGCGCTCATAACGCTTAGGTTGGGGGTTCGAATCCCTCCAGGCCTACCATCTAGATTGGGGATTGAAAGGATGGCTTTCAATCCGCCCATCTTTTTGCTTTCCTCCAGAATAAGTTCTCCCCCGTGATCCCTTGCAATATTTGACACTATTGCCAGTCCCAATCCAACACCCTTGAAGTCATTAAGGTTACGTGCCTCGTCAAACTTGACAAAGGCAGTTTTTGCCATCTCCTGCTTCGAATGATCAATACCAGGACCATTATCCTCAATGATGAATTGGATTGACTCATGATTGACGTGTACAGAAAATAGACACGCAGTTGAAAATTTCTCGGCATTTTGGATGAGATTTTCTATCGATCTCCTAATTCCGGAGGGTTTGCCACGAAAAGAAGGAGGTTCATCTATTTCTGAATTCAATTCCAACTCAATTTTAACCCCAAGTCTGCTCGCATCAGCATGGATTGATTTAGCTAGTTCAAAGACATCGACACTCTCAAAGGGTTCTGATTTTCCTGTACGGGAAAATTCCAGAAGCTCGGTAAGCATGTTGTCCATCACTTCGATATCATCAATGATCAAATCCTTGTACTTACCATCCTCAAGAAATTCTACACCAAGACGTAATCTCGTTAAGGGTGTTCTTAAATCATGACTTATACTGGCCAGCATATGTGATCTTTGGCTTATCTGCTTCTCCAGACTGTCTTGCATGGTCAGGAAGGCACGAATTGCACTCTTCACCTCGGTTGCTCCAGAAACCCTCAGGGGAAAATACTGACCCTTTCCGAATGCCTCTGCTGCATCAGACAATTGCTTGATTGGACGGAGCTGGTTTTTGAGAAATAGTACCGCAATCAGTGTTGTTAAAATGGCTGTCAAAGCAATGAGGATAAGAAACTGGTGGGGATTGGAAGGTGACAGTGCCCGACGGGGAACCATAATTCTGGCATTGCCAAAATTGGTATGGATGTAGATTTCAAGAATCTTGCCATCGTTGGCCAACAAATCAATGGCTTGAATATCAGGAAATTTGTCCTTAAGGGAAGTTATGATGATTCTACCCGAAAAATCATAGACCAGTTTCCGATCTGGTGGAACTGCTTCACCCCTATCGAGGAATTCAAAATTCAGGGACAAGCTTTTCGAAAGAGGCAGTACCTTCACCAGGGTTTCCCCTTTGGTTTCGGCTTGGTTAATTTCGGTAATTATCAAACTGAAATGAGGATTGATATTGGCAATCATTTGTCTGGTAACATAATCGAAATGTCTTTGGATAAAGACGAATGAACCAACCAATAGTACCAACACCACTGGAAAGAAGAGGATCAGGTAAACCCTGCCATAAATCCCCAAAGGCAAAAAGGATTTGATAAATTTCTTGACCGAAAAAGTATTGTTCATTGCCACAAAAAGTTATTTCCAAGTCTGCCAGAGTGTATCAAATTGTATTGATGCCAACAATTTACTCCACTACAATTGCAATTAGAAGTTAGGTGTCCACAGTTTACCCAATCTGTTCCAGCCATTATAAACCAATTCAACTCCAATAAAATTAATGCCCAAATACACGTGGTGGAAATTTTACTATTGAATTAATCAAAACAGTTTCTAATTTTCCCTGATAATCCTTGGCTTACTATTCCGGCGTAGCTCAGTGGTAGAGCAGTTGACTGTTAATCAATTGGCCGCAGGTTCGAATCCTGCCGCCGGAGCCATTTCTACTCCTGTCTATTGATTTATTTCAGCCCAAATTGTTACAGGTCCATCATTCACCAGAGACACATCCATTTCTGCACCGAATACTCCTGTTTCGACATTAAATCCCATATCTTCCAATACTTCTATGAAATACAGATATAACTCTTCTGCAAGGGGATTTCTTGCAGCATTCGAGAACCCAGGCCGGTTACCCCGGGAAAGATCAGCAGCCAGGGTAAACTGACTTACAACCAGGATTTCCCTCTGAACATCAGCAATGGAATGA
>CAZHIL010000135.1:0-6936 GCA_964532985.1 uncultured Albidovulum sp.
GATAGATTCTGGCTTTTCTGGAATGGGCATCTTCAATAAACCTGATCAGGCGTGCAAGGGTGGCCTCTTCACCGATTGCTTCAGCCTTGATGTGAATCAATCCATCACAATTGATGGATCCGGCAATTACCTTGGAACCGATATTCTTGAGTATGGGTAAGCTCTCTCCCGAGATCATGGCCTCATCAACTTCCGCCGATCCCTTGATTAACTCTCCATCAACAGGTATTTTTTGCCCTGCCTGACAAAGCAGAACATCACCAACTTGGATTTCACTTGCCGGAAGTGACTTCGTATGACCTCTATCCATGATCAATAGAGCCTCTTCGGGTTGGAGGGCCATGAGCTCGGTAATTGCATCGGCAACCTTGCTCTTGGTGCGGTTCTCCAGATATTTGCCTATCAGAACAAAAGTGATGATGAACGCTGTTGTTTCGAAATAATGAGAGGTCTGTTCACCCGTGATTATCTGATACCAACTGAACAGGCATGCCGTTGAAGAACCGAGGACAACCAGGACTTCCATGTTTGCACTAGCTTGTCGAAGGGCAAAATACGACCCCTTAAAGAAACCGGCACCAAGAACAACCAAAATAAAGGTTGCCACAAATCCCTGTAACAGAGGCGGGAACAATCCACTCCACAAACCCTGTAATCCCACATGGTTGAATAACATCATCAGGAAAAAGGGCAAGGTAAGTATTACTGCTGATACAACCTTGTTAAATTCATTTCTCAGTATATTGACGGAAATACCCGTATTATTATCACTGTCGTCAAACAATCCGAGATGTATTCCCTTGCCATGGGCAATATCCAATATGAGATTTTTGCTTGTGGCATGGCTGATACAGACTACCTGCAAAAGGGAATTTGAGCTGGACAATGATACATCAATTATCTCTTGGGAATCTCTTAGGGCATCCATCAGGGAATTGATTGCACCTTGTGAACATTCTTTGGGCAATGCAAATTGATGTGTTTCGTTTACAACCTCAAATCCGGCATCCCTTACCCATTTCTGGATTTTCTTCAGGGGAGTAATTTTATGGAGTTCCAGATTGGCAGTCTCAAGGGCAAAATTGACCGAGGCTGATATCACATTCTCGGATTTTTGCAGGGATTTCTCAAGTCGTGTGGCACAAGCCGAACAACTCATGCCACTTACATGAAAACTGATGGTATTGGTTCCCATAATGGCCGGACTTCAATCTTAACTCATTTGAATGTTGACCCCAACTCAAGAAGTCATCTCAACAAATAACATCAGAGTCAGGTAAATCCAAATTTATTTTCCACAGGGTTTGACCTTGGTCTGCAAAACTTGCCGATATACTCTTTGGGAAATTATTTTCCCGTGAAATTAGCCTTTCGCTTTTCGATAAAGGCTTGAACACCCTCATTTTTATCCTCGGTTGCGAACAAAGCATGAAACAACCTTCTTTCAAGCAACAACCCTTCCCTTAATGGCAGTTCCTCAGATTGGTTGATGGCTTCCTTTATTGCCATAACTGCTAGGGGGGCCTGTTCAGTTATTTTATTGGCTACTGCCATGGTTTCCTCTTTCAGGTCGGCATCGGGTACGACCTTGGAAACCAATCCCGCCTGATCAGCCTCTCGCGCACTCATCCTTCTGCCGGTCAAATGCATTTCCATCGACTTGGCCTTGCCGATTGCCCTAGTCAGACGTTGTGTACCACCCAGTCCCGGCATAAGACCAAGCAGGATTTCGGGCTGGCCAAATTGAGCAGATTCAGCAGCTACGATCATGTCACAATTCATGGCCAATTCGCACCCACCCCCAAGGGCATATCCGTTGACACCAGCAATGATCGGCTTGCGGCAATTGCGGAAAGCTTCCGTTTCTTCACCAAATCTATTCTGGGAAAACATGTCCACGAAATTTTCATCGGCGAATTCCTTGATATTGGCGCCAGCACAAAAGACCTCATCGTTACCGAAGATAACAATGCAAAGAATATTGTCATCTGCCTCAAAAGTTTTCATGGCATCCATCAATTCCTGCAGCAACTGCTTGCTCAATGGATTCAGTTTACCGGCAGAAAGGGAAATTACTCCTACCTTTCCTTTGGTTTCAACAATGATGTTTTCATATGCCATAATTCATATCTCCAAATATCCAATAAACCCCTGAACTTCATGGGTTCAAAAGCAATCTCAATTACATATAATCCTGATTTGTCTACTTTTGACAGGAGGGACAATAAAAAGTTGATCTTCCTATCTGAACAATCCGATTTATTTGACCATCACAATTTTCATTATTGCACGGTTCACCTTCCTGGTCATAGACACAGAATTGATGTTGAAAATATCCCAGATTCCCCGCAACACTACGGTAATTCCTCAGTGTTGAACCACCTGATTTGATGGCATCATTCAAGACATCACGAATGGCTGTTACAAGCAAACCGGCCTTTCTTTGGGAAATCCTATTTGCTTTTCTACGTGGAGAAATCCCTGCTCTCCAGAGTGCCTCGCTGGCATAGATATTACCAATACCGGCAATAACCTTCTGATCCAGTAGAAAGTTTTTGACAGGAGACGATCTCCTATCGAGGTGATATTTAAGATATTTTTCATCAAATCCGTTTCCCAACGGTTCAACACCGAGTGTTATTAGTGGTGGATAACTACTCAATTTGGATTCCGGTATTAGGTCCATCATACCGAATTTCCTGGGGTCATTGTAGGCTATTACTATTCCATTACCCAAATGAAAAACCACATGATCATGCTTGTCCCTCCGACTATTGTCATATTTCGGAAACCCATTGGTAGAGAAAATCGCAAAACTGCCGGTCATGCCAAGGTGAATTATGAGGCAATGTCCATTTGTGACCTCCAGAATGAGATACTTCCCCCTTCTGGCTATTGTGGTGATTGTCTGGTTGATCAAGTTTTTTTCAAATGATTCTGGCAGTTCCCACCTTAACTTTGAGGTAAATACCTCAACCTTACCTATGGATTGACCTTCCATATACTGTTGTAACCCCTTACGTACGGTTTCTACCTCAGGAAGTTCGGGCATATTTGATATTCCTCTAGATTTCGAATGTTTGAATGGTCAAAAATTGTCCCATACCCACCATGATATTGTGAACGAGTGTAATCAATTCAATTAAGGGTATGTCAATTAAACCATTAGACCAAAATTGGTTTTAAATTGGCCTATTTACTCCTGTTATTTTCTTTGGGTTGTGGTTCAATGTAAATTGAATTTCCACTGCAGGACCTACTGTTTGTTTGCCTCAAACTTCAGGTATCTTGTAATTTCGGGCAGGTTTTTTCCGTCAAGCAATTCCAGGGTGGGTTTGAAATAAATTATTCGACCCTGGTCCATGAAGCATGAATTTTCGGCAAATCCAGCCAGGTCCTCTGGAGTATGGGAAACCATCAATACTGTTAACCCCTTCTCCAAACTCAGGTCCTTGACCAGATTGAGCATCTCAGCCCTGAGAGCAGGGCCAAGGGCTGTAAAGGGTTCGTCCAGCAACAATACCGGTCTCTTCATGACAAGTGTTCGGGCAATCGCAACCCTTTGGCGTTCACCCCCGGAGAGATTTTTGGGATTTCTGTGTTCCTTGGACTTCAACCCCACCTGATCAAGGGCTGAATATACCTCTTGTTCCGTGGTGTCGGTTACTTTAAGGCTTGGGTTGATACCAAGCAGAACATTTTGAAACGCCGTCAGGTGGGAAAACAGGTTGTGTTCCTGAAAAAGAATGGATATCGGGCGTTTCGAGGGGGGCAATCTGGTTATTGTTTCGTCATTGAACTTGATTGTCCCGGAATGCACGGTCTGAAATCCTGCAATCAGGGACAGGAGAGTGCTTTTACCGGCCCCGCTGGCCCCAATCAATCCATTGAGGGTACCCCTTGGCAATTTGAGGGAAACATTCAGATCCCACTCTCCCTGCTCAAATTCAACCGCGGCCAATTCAAGACCTGAGAAGGACATTGCCTAACCTTTCAATTATTACAAACACCATTAGACAAACCACTATTAGCAACAAAGCCATAACAGCAGAATCATTGACCCGATAATTTCCAAGGGCCTGATACAACATAAGGGCAAGTGTTGGATCCCTTCCCGCACTGAAGAATACCACGGACGTCAAATCCCCCGTAGCCATGGCTGTCGTCAAGGCAAAGGCCAGAATGATTTCCTTCTTGGCCAGGGGTATTTCCACAATTCTGATTTTATTCCAACCTCCCAAGCCCAAACTATTGCACAACGCATCATGTTTTTCCACATTTTCCCTCAGTACCGGACTAACCAATCTCAAGACAAAGGGCACGGCAATAAATCCATTAATCAGTGTTGTAAGATAAAGATTGTATTCGAATACCGGGATGAAAGGATTCAAGATAACAAACAGCCCCGTACCGAGGATAATGGGTGATACAATCAGTGCCTGACTACCGGTCAGTTCCAGACGATTTGCCAAGCCGGTATTGTTCCACCTTACGGCAATATCCCTGGTTGTCGCAGATAGCAACAAACCCAAACTGACGGCAATCATACCAGATCCAAATCCTACCATCAGACTTCTGAGGGTTGCCTCCCAAACAGCCTGATTACCCAATACCTGAACGACCGGTCCAAGGAGCCCCTTGGCAACAATACCCGCAATCGGTGCTCCTACCCACAAACAGCCCAATGCAATCCAGAATGCATCATTGATCTTGCTGAGTGGTGAGATGATATCGGGTCGGACATTTGCCCGGTTTTCGGTGGCAGATCCAGGTTGGAGAAGGGCAAACTTCAATAACAGCAAGGAGACGCAGAGACAAATCCCAACCTGTATCAGGGCCAGAAGAATGGCCTTGGGAATATTGAAATTTGATCTGACTTCGTGGAAGATTGCAACTTCGATGGTTGTTGATTGTGGCCCGCCCCCCAAAATCAACACGATGGTAAAACTTGTAAAACAAAGGAGGAAAACAAGGATCACGAGGCCGGGCAAACCATCCCTGAGCTTAGGGAGCTCGATATACCGAAACATTGACAGGGAATTCATGCCAGTCATGCTTGCAATTCGCCAATACTCCCCAGGTATTGATTCCCATATCGGAAGCAATAAACGAACCATCAGGGGCATATTGAAAAAAGTATGCGCTATCAATATTCCCGTCAGCCCATAAAGTGGGCTGAGCCCATTGAAACCCAAATATTCGAGGAATTCACTTACCAGACCGTTTTGTCCCCAGATGGCTGTTATTCCAAACACGGTAACTACAACCGGTATGACTAGCGGAAGTCCAAATAATTTCAATATGACTCCCCGACCCAAGAAGTCGGTCCTTCGGGCCAGTGCCCTAGCGACAGGCAAAGCAAAAAGCAAGGAGAAAAGGGTAGACAGGGTGGCCTGGAAAAGGGTGAATTCCAAGACTTCCAGAACATAGCTGTCAATTCTCAGTGCATTCAGATTCCAGATGGATAGCCATGCCATGTAGATTATTGCGACAATCGCAATACCTGGGGTGAAGGCCAGGGCTAACAACCCTGGCCAGATTAATGGTTTATAACCCTCCATGCATCATCAGTTCATGGATGCCAACCACTCGGCAATCCAGACTTCCCTGACTTCATCGGCTTCCTGCGGATCAAGCAGGAAATTAATTTCGGGCTGCTCAAGAGCCTTCATCGCCTCAGGAACAGATTCCCCAACATCGATGACTGGATACATCCAGTTGGTGGTTGGAATGAATTGCTGGGCCTTTTGGGAAACCAGGAATTTCAGGAAATCCCGTGCCAGATCTGATTGATCCGAATAGGCTCCTATCCCGGCTACTTCAACCTGCATGTAATGGCCTTCGGGGAAAATCAATGCCTTGTACCTTGAAGTCTCCTCAACAATCTCATGATAGGATTGTGAAGTGGTATAGCTCATTACCATGGGTGCTTCCCCGTTCGTGAACATGCCATAGGCTTCACCCCATCCAGGTGTAACCGTCAGGATTCTGGATGACAAACTGGACCAGGCTTCGGGTGTATCTTCACCATAAAGACTTCTGAGCCAAAAGACAAAACCCAAACCAGGCGAACTGGTTCTGGGATCCTGGATAATCAGATCCTTTTCGGGACCACCTGCTACCAATTCTTCCATGCTTTGTGGAGGATTGGGTAAGGTTTCACTGTCATACATCAGGGCAAAATACCCATAATCGTAAGGTACAAAATGAGGATCATCCCAATCCATCGGCAGAGTGTAGCTTGCATCAAGGCCATGGGGTGAGATCAGACCACTGCCAACAGCTTCGGCCATGAGATTTGTATCCAGTCCCAGAATGACATCAGCCTTGGAATTTTCTCCTTCGAGTTTCAACAATGAAAGAAGCGCCGCAGCATCAACCCCTGAACGCCATTCGATTTCGCAATTGCATTCCTGCTCGAAGGCTTCAGTTATCAGGGGACCTGGTCCCCAATCACTGGTAAAGGAATCATAGGTGTAGATGGTAAGGGTTTCAGCCCTGAGAGTACAGGCAAACATCAGGAATGAAATAGAAATTATAAATTTACGCAACATAGAACAACTCTTTTGTCTGTGGCGTAGTATCAAGGAAGGGTTGGGGTTTAATGAGCTCCTCAATCCCTACGCCGGTATTAACCGGATCAGGTTCAACGGGTCGGTACATGATACCTCTCAGCCGAATGGCTCCCCGAGAGAACTATCGTTAAAATAATTCAATTTGTTTTCAAAATCAACTGAAATATACGGTTTTGTTCCACCTGATAAAGAAATTGAACATCTATCCAGACAATCTAACCCTTGCAAGAAATCCAAAGGATGGTAAATGATTGGTAAAAATCGCTACTAATCCTATATTTCAAACCAATCATCAAAATAAATACTTCATGATCGAAAATACCCATCAGGATAATACAAGTTTTGGATACCGAACGGTAAC
>CAZHIL010000136.1:0-4667 GCA_964532985.1 uncultured Albidovulum sp.
GTTCAATAAAGCCTGCCACTTTCGGGGGATTTCTTCCTTTTCTGAATCAAGCGGATTGATGGCAATTTCCTTGCCCTTCCAAAACCTATTGAAATCGCTGGAACGTAATTTGTGTTTTTCAACAACTTCAAGAATGGCCGATTCAGCATCCATCAATTTGTGATGCTGATCTTCCATATGGGCCTGGATCTTACTGATAACCGTATGATTGAGGGACAACCTGGCGACTATGATGCCAAGTTCCTTTCGTTCTCGATTAAGTCTTTTAACCTGGGCCTTGGTATATCTGATTGAAGTACCTTCCAAATACCTGAAACGCCTTTCTATCAAAACCTGGAAGCCTTCATATTTCCGCATGAACTTTTTCATGTCCCGGGCCAGTGATTTCTTTGCCTGGTCGTTCAGCAAATTATTTTCAGTGGGATTGTGATAGTGAATTATCTTGTGCTGAAAGGGATTGTTTTTGTATTTGCGGGCATGGAAGTTGAAATGGTGCCTCAGGCTTGAATATTGCAGGTCGATTATGGTTTCCCATTGAATATCATTGGTCTTCAACAATTTGTCAAAATTGGCCAATAACTTGAAGGTAAAGGGCAATGTATAAATGGCTCTGGTCAAATCCTCCATGGCAGTGGCGATCTGCTGTGTGAGTTTATGCTCTTCCTCAGGAGAAATATCTGAATCATCTTCCTCTTCAACATCTCCAGATGGGCTAAGGTTTTCCTTTCCCTTTTCGGACAGGTGAAAGATATTGTTGGCTGAAAATTGTTTGGACGAAGGCTTATCATCATCAATTAGATCGATACCCTTTTCCTCTAGCAAAATCAGCACTTTTTCCGTTTTTTCCTCACAGTTGTAAAGGGACAGGAGGAAATTTTTTACCTCGCGAAGATGCAGGTTTCCATCCTTGTCGGAATGCGCTGATATTTCCTCAACAAGTTCTGCCCAGTCATCTGAATCAGGGTTATCAAAAATCGGCGTTCCATCACCGTTTTTCAGTAATTCGGTAAATTCTTCATTTTCAAATTCATCACTCGAATTAATTGCCATAAATAGTTCCGTTGTTGTTGACAATCAGGGGAAGATTGGGCTGCCTATCCTTCATAGCTTTTGGCGGATGACCTCCATTTGGCTATATTTATAACCTCGGGTATTGTTTAAAAGTGCGTACTAGCCTCAAGGCCCATTACAGCAATAGATAGTTTTTTTGATTCAATTTTCAAAGATGCCTGTACAGGAATTTCCATTTTGCTGATACTAGGAAGCCAAAGATTCAAGATACTTAAAGTATTCGATCAGGTATCTTCAGTACACAAAATCCAGTTAATATGATGATTTTAGAAGGTTAATGTCTCACTTGTTCACAAGATTCATCAACTCGTTATAATCTTCCTTTGAAACTCTGTGGGAATTATCCATGACGATTACATTATCATCAGGCGGTGTAGTTTTTTCCGAAGGCTTGGGAGTGTCACCGTCTTGAAATGTAGAATTATCAGTGGTAAATGCCGAAGCAATTATTCCCTCCAGACGAACTGTGTCATCCATTTGTTCACCGGCTCCTTCTTGGGAAGTGACTGTATCCTGATCCAGCATATTACTTTCGATACTTTCTCGTTTCAGGGTCGTATCTTTGAGTTCGTTCAATAAATCGAGATTATATTCCTTTTCTGGAGAGCTTGTTATTTCCTGTTTTAGGTTTTTTTCATGCTGAAGAATTTGTAATCTCTCCAGAGTTTTAAGAAAAAATTCTTTCGCGTCGCTGTTCATATTCATATTTTGGTCAGCGATTTCCGGAACAATGTTAATTTCACTAATATCCAGAAGTTCCTGAATTTCCTGAGACAATTCTCCTTTTTTCAGTGTATCCAGAAGGCCTTCGCTGGAAGAAACATGGTTTTCTATTTCCCTCAACAAATTTGACCTGATGCTATTCAATTCATCAGTTTCAAAATCATATGATTCAAGGTTTCCAATTTCACTTTCAATAATATCAGGGTGATGTAAACAAAGGGAAATCAATGTAGCTTCCAGCAGAAATAGCTCGCTAGCCTTGTTCAGTTTACCTGTTTTATTTAGAGATTCTTTGACTTGCTTTGATTGCTCGCTGGCTTCAAAAAGTTTTTTACCCTTACCTTTTCGAGTAGTTTGAACAAATTTTTTCCAATATCGGTTATTGAAATCTTCTTTGTAGATATTTCGGACAACGAAATGTTTGATTTGGCTTAGTTTTCCATTGAGGATTTCCCTCAATACCGTCTTTGAGTTCAGGGTATCGAATCTCTTACCACCGATTTCAGAGGTCCAGATGAAATCATTTAATTCCTTGGATTTGTTGAGGCAATCCTTCATACCAGAGATACCCCTCTTTCTAATGAGATCATCTGGATCAAGCCCATCAGGCAGGGTGCAAAACCGTACGGTTTTACCAGGTTCAAGTAAAGGGAGTACTAGATCAACTATTCTTTTGGCTGCTCTAATTCCTGCCTCATCTCCATCCATGGCAAGAATGGGTTGTTGGGACAGCCTTAATAATTGGGTGAGGTGTTCGGGAGTTACAGCAGTCCCAAGTGGGGCAACCGAGGCAATAAATCCTGCTTGATGAAGGGCAATAACATCCATGTACCCCTCAACAACCACAAGGGGATTATCGTCATTGACTGATGATGATGCATTGTGGAGATTATAGAGTACGACACCCTTGTTGAAGATTGAGGTGTTGGGGGAATTGAGATATTTTGCCGGAGTATCGGGATCCATGGCCCTACCACCAAAGGCAATTATACGAGCTCTGCTGTCCTGAATGGGAAACATAATCCGGTCCCAGAAGGTGGTGTTAACCCCATTTCCATTGTCCCTTGGTTTGGCCAAACCAGCCTCGACTATCTGGTCCTGGGAAAATCCTGCAAGATTAAGGATTTTGATAATTTCCAAATTGTTAGGGGCATATCCGATACCGAATTCTTCTATGATTGAGGATTTCAAACCCCGTGAGTCGAGGTAATCAAGAGCAGGTTTGCCCGATTTCAAATGCAGCTGTTCCTGATAATGGTTGGCAGCAATTTCATGGATTTTGATTAGATGATTTACCTTTTCGGCCTGTTCCTTCTCCTTGCCGGTAAGTTCAGGAAGAGGTAGGTTGGCTTCAGCTGCAAGAAATCTTACCGCATCGGTAAAACTCATTCCCCGGCTTTTTTGCAGGAAAGTAAAGACATTCCCTTTTTCGTGACATGAAAAACAATAGTATGTTCCCCGGGATTCTGTTGCATGAAAGGAGGGGGTTTTTTCTGCATGAAATGGGCAACAGGCCCAGTAATCACCCTTCGCAGCCTTGGTCTTTTTTGAGTCCCAGGTAACAAACTTCCCCAATATTCGGGAAATCGAAGTTACCCTGTTTAGTTCATCAATAAACTCTGGTGGAAAAGCCATAACCTAATTATGCCCAATTATCACAAAATTCAAAATCAATTATTTTGGATTTTGATCTTTTGGGTGAGTTCATTGGTTTGCCGGTCATAAATCAACAATTCATTTTCAGACGTTAGAATCAAATACCAATCCTCGGCTTGTGTAAAGGCATCGATCTCTGTTCCCTGAGGCAAACTGATTTCGTCAGGAAGGGGGGACAAGACTGGGGAATCACCGATTGAATTAAATCGGTAAACAAACATACCAACAATTGTCAAAAAACCTATAATTAAGGTAACAGTAAGTACTGCCACCAGTATTTTCAGCCATTTCAATCCTGTTGGCTCGGAGGGGTTTTCAGGGGTAATATTCATGAATGATGATCCTAAAACTTTTTCGTTTCTAATAGAGGAGGGGCCTCCAACCAGGCTTGATAGGGCACTGACAAGCCTCCTCCCCGAAGACCTGGAAATAAGCAGATCCCGAGTAAGTAAGTTAATTAAAGGGGGTTATGTTTCTTTACAAGGAAAAGTAATTACAATTCCCAAAACTCTGGTTTATCAGGATCAGGAATTGGTAATCAGAGTACCCGAATCAAGAGCTGACCATATCCGGGCAGAAAAAATTGATCTAGACATAGTTTACGAAGACACCGAAATCATTGTAATAAATAAACCGGCGGGTATGGTGGTTCATCCTGGAGCAGGGAATCATACCGGTACCTTGGTCAATGCATTAGCCTATCATTGTGGTCATAACCTTTCGAATGGCAGCAATAAGATACGTCCTGGAATTGTTCACAGACTGGATAAGGATACGACCGGGCTTATGGTGGTTGCCAAAACGGACCGGGCAATGCATTCACTGACAAAGCAATTTTCCTCCCGAACTGCAAAAAGGGTTTATCATGCATTGATCAAGGGGGTTCCCACCATTCCAGCCTTACTAGTAAAAAATATCAATGCACTTGATTTCGAGCCAGGAGATATTTTCCGTATTTCCGCAAATATCGGTCGGGACCCCAGCAATCGAAAAAGATTTTCAACCTTAGGTTCTGGTGGTAAAACTGCCATCACGAGATTTCAGGTCATGGAGATATTTCAGGACATGTCATTGTCCATGATCAAATGTTGGCTTGAAACCGGCAGAACACACCAGATAAGGGTTCACTTGGAATATATCGGTTATCCAATAATCGGTGACCAGGTCTATGGCCAGGGGCAACAAAATATCTGTTCAACAAGTCCCCAAATTAATGA
>CAZHIL010000137.1:0-2621 GCA_964532985.1 uncultured Albidovulum sp.
GGTTTATTGGTAGTCGGCAGCGTTTTCTGCGGTAACCAAAACTGTTCCCGTATCAATAACCGGATCAAGTGATCCGCCATTGATCAAGCTCACTACACTTTCAACTCCAATTGCTCCCATATTGTAAGGGTTTTGTGCAACTGTGGCAGCCATTTCTCCAGCCAATACACTTTCTGCAGCATCAGGGTTGGCATCAAAGCCGACAACAAAGATGTCTCCAAGCATACCTGCATTCTTGATTGCTTCCATGGCACCCAAGGCCATATTGTCGTTGCTGGCAAAGACAGCTTTCAAATTGGGATTGCCGGTCAGGATATTTTCCATTACAGCCAAACCTTTGGCGCGGTCCCATTCGGCAGTTTGCTCTGCAACAATATTAAGTCCACAGGCGGTTAATCCCGCGTTGGATCCATCAGCCCGGGCCTTACCGGTAGATTGGGTAATGATTCCCTGGAGAATTGCAACATCAGATCCTGCTGCAACATTTTCACAGATATGGGTTGCCGCAAGAGATGCTCCGGTTTCATTATCCGTTCCGATATAGGTCACACCTTCATTGGCACCCTTGGTGTCAACAAAGACAACGGGAACCCCGTCAGCTAAGGCTTCATCCACTACTGGAGCCAATGCATTCGGATCAGTCGGTGCTAGTACGATACCAGCAGCACCCTTGACCAGTTGGTCCTCAATCTGGGCAATTTGAGCAGGTACATCTGATTCAGTGGGAGGTGCCAAAACAACGACTTCCACACCCAGTTCCGCCGCTTTTTCCTCGGCTCCCCTTTGAACAGCAGCCCAGAATGGATTACCAGCACCGGGGCCTTTCATGCTGACCACGATTTTCTGTGCTGATACACTCGATACAGTCATCAACAAGCCAGTTGCAATGACTGCAATTAAACCAATAATTCGTTTCATAAAAATCTCCCTTATAAAAACAAATCGTATTTTGATTAGCAATTGTTAACACAATTCTGGCTAGATTTGAAACTAATTGGGTATTTTAACTTCTCGTTCCCCAATCTCTGCGAAGAACATCAATGAACACGGCAAGGACAATGATGCCTCCGATAAGTATCTGTTGCCAAAAGGTACTTACATCATTAAGGTTTAGCCCGTTTCTGATCAGCCCCATGATAAGTACCCCGCCAAAGATACCCAATACCTGGCCACGACCACCAAAAAAACTTGCCCCTCCGATGATCACTGCGGCTATTGCTTCAAGTTCCATCCCTTGGCCAGCATTGGGGAAACCCGAATTGGTACGGCCGGCCATAATCAGCCCCGCAACACCAGCCATGAAGCCGCAAATCGTGTAGACGATTATCAAGGTTTGATCAACATTGATGCCGCTCACCCGGGCTGCTTCAGGATTTCCCCCAATGGCATATACCCGTCGCCCGAATACAGTATGTTCAAGCAGAATCCAAAATACCAAATAAACGAATATAGTGAAGAGAAAGACAATCGGGAGGTTATATCTGGTGCCGTCAAACTCACCAAGATAAATCTGGGCAGATCCCAGAAATCTGACAGGGTCGGGAAGTCCGGAATATGGCACACCGCCCGATATCAAATTGGCCAAGCCCCTAGCCATGAATAACATTCCCAAGGTCATTATGAAGGGGTGAGGCATTCTTAGTTTGGTAATTCCTACGCCATTCACGAAACCGGCCAGCATCCCCATCACAGGGGAAAGACACAGGACGATTGGCCAAGGAACCCCTGAAGCATTGGAGACTGCCAGGGTCATCATTCCTAGTGCCAAAACCGAGCCTACCGATAGATCTATACCAGCAGTAAGTATGACCAGAAACATCCCGATGGAGAGCATTCCATTGGCCGCCGTTTGCTTGAAAATATTGGAAATGTTTCGCCAGGATAGGAATACTTCAGGTTGCATAGCCCAAAGTACCAGACACATAACAACAATGACTATGAGTATTCCGTAACGATCAAAAAACGGAATCATGCGGACATGCCAGGGCACCTCGTTGTTCATTTCGTGATTACTTGACTCTGTCATGAGCCAACTCCCTAACATTTTCCTTGGTACCCATTATCCATCCGATGACTTCACTGCGACTGGTGTCCTTGAGATGGGACTCACTGAAGTTTGCTCCATGATAAAGAGCCATGACTCGGTCACAAACATAGAAAATATCATCCATCCGGTGACTGATGATAACAACCGAAATACCCCGGTCCTTAAGCCCTACGATCATGTCCAGAACCTTGCCCACCTCCTTGATGGCCAAAGCTGCTGTAGGTTCATCCATTATGACCACCCGCGCCTGAAATGCAATTGAACGTGCGATTGCAACTGCCTGACGCTGTCCTCCCGACAGTTCTTCAACCTTTTGTTCAACACTCTTGACCTGTATTTTCAGGTTATCAAGGTGGTCTTTGGCCATTTGCAAACCCTTCTTGTGATCAAACAATGATACCAATCCCCCCAGAACCTTGCGTTTGGGTTCACGACCCAAATAAATATTTTCTGCAATGTTCATGTTGCCGGCTAGGGCAAGATCCTGATAGACCATCTCTATACCGAGATCGCGAGCATCTCTTGGACTGTGAAACTGTACCTCATTGCCGTCGAAGTGCAAACTTCCCTTGCT
>CAZHIL010000138.1:0-4580 GCA_964532985.1 uncultured Albidovulum sp.
TGTGTACGGGTTGAGGATTTATACCCCGAAGACACCACTATCAGAAATGTACGCCAGATTTCAGTTGTCTCCCAAGAAGAGCTGGACCTGATCGCAAGAGACATGGTACTGGACAAAATTGGTCCCGAATTGGTTGGAGCAAATATGGTGGTCGAGGGTATTCCAGATTTCACACTGCTTCCACCTTCCTCACGATTGCAATTCCCGTCAGGTGCGACCATCACCATTGACATGATTAATTTGCCTTGCAATTTTCCGGCAAGGGAAATTGAAAAAATCTTCCCTGGCAAGGGAAAGTACTTCAAGGAGGCTGCCCGTGAGAGAAGAGGTGTTACAGCTTGGGTAGAAAGGAAAGGAGACATCTCAATCGGGGATAGTGTGATTTGTTTTGTACCTACTCAGAGACCTTGGCTTGCCAATCAGTGAACACACTTTAACAAAAGGAATATCATGACTGCAAAAATCATAGATGGGAAAAGTTTTGCCCAGAAATTACGTTCAAGAATTGCATCTACAGTAGCCGAAATACGCACTTCCAAAGGGATTGTGCCCGGATTGGCAGTAATTCTGGTGGGTCAGGACCCTGCGAGCGAGGTATATGTCAGGAACAAGGCCAAACAAACCTCTGAAGTCGGCATGGAATCTTTCAAGTATATTCTTGATGCTGATGTTTCGGAAGAATCTCTTCTTGATTTAATTGACGAAGTAAATCGAAACGATTCAATCCATGGGTTGTTGGTACAACTTCCCTTACCAGACCATATAGACTCGGATTTGGTCATAAACTCGATCTCTCCGCAAAAGGATGTGGACGGATTTCACATTTCCAATGTGGGGCTTCTTTCTACTGGACAAAAAGCCATGGTGCCTTGTACGCCACTTGGGTGTAAATTGATGCTGTTGGATTATCATGGCTCTCTATCAGGACTGAATGCTGTGGTTGTTGGAAGATCCAATATTGTAGGGAAACCGATGGCCAACCTTCTTTTGCAGGAGAATTGTACGGTTACGATAGCCCATAGTAGAACTCGGGATTTACCAGCTGTTTGTAGGGAAGCTGACATTTTGGTGGCAGCTGTGGGCAGACCGAATTTTATTAAGGACAGCTGGATAAAGTCTGGCGCTACCGTCATTGATGTCGGCATTAACAGAATAAACAATCCCGATCCTGCCGTTTCCAAACCCAAGTTGGTCGGGGATGTTGATTTTGACGAGGCCATCAGTGTTGCCGGTGCCATTACACCGGTTCCTGGTGGAGTAGGCCCCATGACAATTGCTTGCCTATTGGCCAACACAGTCACCTCATTTTGTCGAACCGAGGGCCTACCCGATCCAAATTGGGTAGAGTAATGAATCAATCCGATAGGGCTGAATACGGATTGATTTCCAACTATTCGCCTAATTCAGTTATAATTTGATAAATTTTGTGGTCTGGAGTTGAAAACAGATTTGCAAAGTCTCATTTTGGTAATGAAAATGAAGCGATGCAAGGCGAGTTGGCGGAGTGGTTACGCAGCGGTCTGCAAAACCCTGGACACCGGTTCGATTCCGGTACTCGCCTCCATTTTTAAAGATTGCATCTTCAGGTTGACTTTTCCTTCAAACCTTTTAATCGGGCTTTAACCAGTTGATCTCCCTTTTCAGATCCATCATGGAAAGTTCCAAACCATTTATCCAAAGGTATCGAACCATCCGCATAGTTCACTTCAAAATATTTGTGATGAAGATAATGGGCAAAACAATGGGTTTCCAATAATTTCTTGTCTCCAATGATTACCTTGTCAAAACCTGCATGCCCTGGTGTTGGGGACATGACAAGATGCACTAGATGAAATAAGGCATGGACAGGATGGGATGGAATGATCCAGTGGATAATTACACCTGAAAAATAAAACAGATGCTCAACTGGGTGCATCGATACTCCTGACCAAGGGCCGGGGTTTGAATTTGCATGATGTACTTTATGCACGGTACGATATAGCGGAGGCCAATGAATTAGTCTGTGAATGCAATAGAAATGTACTTCCCTGAAGAGAGGGAGAAATAAAAATATTGCAAAAAACAGGATTGGATTTGTGTCAAGGTTCAAATATGGAATATATCCATTGGACATCATCCACAGGGTAATGACTTCAAAGGCAGTCCAGATCGGCAATCCACTCGCAAAACACCAGATCAAATTATCAATTGTCTGATTTTTGAACAGGAAGGCAGAATTATCTGTTTCCAGCCATTTAGGGTTGTACTTGAATGTTGTTCCTTGGTTCCTTCGAACATACAGCCAAAGATGAAACGCTCCATACCACAAAGTCATTAACACTGCGTTTCGTATTGTTATGTAGGCAATCCAATCGATGGAAAAGGATTTCAAGGTTTCCATTGGGGGTGTAAAATAGGTCCAAATGAGGACTGCTACCAATGCATAAATGAAATTCCAGGGAAAGATGTAACCATCCCAACGAAATAGCCATTTGAAGAGTTGCATGGGTTCTGAAGGCCAACGGAATAGGGGACCATAATCGACCCTCTTGAACGGTCTCCAATGACCCTTTTTGTCTCTGTTACCAAACTGATTTTCGTTAACCATGAATATTTGGTTCCAAATAAATTATCATGCCAGAATAGTTATTCCGGAACCTGATAATATATCAGATATTTTTAAGTCTTGATACCTAAGCCATTACCCTATTTACCTGCTTATCAAGACACTTGCAATCTTATGCCAAAGTTAAAGTATGGTTATTTAGACTAATTTGATCTTGTTCATTTTATAAAAATTACCATTTTCGGTAAATTCAGAGAAGTCAGAAGCAAAAAATACCCTGCTATTTCGGAATACAATTCCTAAAATACAAGGTATGTTAGACAGATGGGTTATAAATAGACTTGAAAAAAGCATCAACCACTACCTTGCATTAGCTTTGATCGGTGTTCGTCAAGTAGGAAAGACGACTCTGGCGAGGGTTTTAACCGAAGACATCAAATCTGTTTATCTTGATCTGGAATTTCCAAAAGACTTGGTAAGGCTGAAAGATCCAACGACTTTTCTGGAATCTCACAGTGAATAAATTAATTATACTGGATGAGATACAGCACATGACAGATATATTTTTGGTCATACATGGTTTGATTGACCAAAACAAATGGGAAGGTCGCAATGCTGGGACATAGTATTTTCTGACCTTGGTTGAAGGTTTTAAGGTGTTAAATTCTTACTCAATGCAAATCAGCTAAAAATAGTTCTAAGCCCTTCAAGATTATCTTTTACATGACAAATTATATATGATGTCGTGGTTCAGTATATCATCTATGAATTCTAAAAGTATCATTTAGAGATAATCACTTTACAAACAGGAGCTTAAATGAGTGTAAGACTTTGGTCACCTTCACATGAAAGGCTGATGAATTCTAATCTGGCTGACTTTATGAAATCTATCGGAGTTGGATACAGTGAGCAAAATTTGGATTATGATGAACTCTGGCGATACTCTGTTCAAAATTGCGAAAGATTTTGGGATGAGACATGGAAGTACTGTAAAATTGTTGGAGACAAGGGTGAAAAGGTTCTTGAACCTGATACTGATTTGAAAAACACTCGCTTTTTTCCCGACAGTAAACTCAATTATACCGAAAACCTGATCTCAAAATCGGGATCTTCTCCAGCAATAATTTTTCATGGTGAAAACGGATTGGTCAGGGAGGTGTCATGGGATGGATTACGAGAAAAGGTTGCAAAGGTAAGAAATTTCTTGATTGAAGAAGGCATTGAAGAGCGGGATGTTGTTGGAGGAATAGTTACCAATTCTCCTGAGGCAGTAATCACAATGCTGGCAGTAACCTCACTTGGTGCAATTTGGTCCAGTTGTTCACCTGATTTTGGAGTGAATGGGATTCTGGACAGGTTTGAACAAATTAATCCCAAGATCATTTTCGGGGTAGAGGGTTATTATTATAACGGCAAATGGTTTGATACAGGCAGTAAATGCAGAAAGGTCGCGAGTGAAATCGCATCAACGAAAAAACTGGTGATGATTCCTTATGATGGAGCAACTTTTGTCGATAAAAGTGATTGGGAGGAATATGCATTCTGGCAAAAAATCATGGCAGTTCAAGGTTCTGATGTATTTGCCTTCAAAAGGGTAAACTTTAACTCGCCTTTATTCATCATGTTTTCCTCAGGAACAACGGGTAAACCCAAATGTATAGTACACTCAGTGGGAGGTACCTTGATCCAACATCGCAAGGAACATTGCTTTCATTGCGATATAAGTGAAAACGACAGAATGCTGTTTTTTACGACCTGTGGATGGATGATGTGGAATTGGCTGGTGAGTGCCTTGGCAGCCAAGGCCACAATTGTCTTGTATGATGGTTCTCCAGTACATCCAACTGTAGAGAGGATGGGAGAAATAATACATGAATCAAAAATTACCCAATTCGGTGCTTCGGCCAAATATTTTGATGGCTGCCTTAAAGCCAATTTCGTTCCTTCCGAAAAATATGATTTCAATTCACTAAGATCGGTTTTTTCCACCGGTTCTCCGCTTTCGGGTGAAGCATTCGACTATATTTACTCGCAT
>CAZHIL010000139.1:0-2157 GCA_964532985.1 uncultured Albidovulum sp.
CTGTATATCTCAAGGAAAAATTCTTCTTGGTCAATTTTGCCGTGAAAATCCTGAGTACCTATCCACTCACCCTTAACACTGAATGAGAGATTTTCTGCCCGAAGTGAAATGGTATTTCCCTTAAGGACGAAGTCCCACATCCTGTTATCAAACATGAGTTTGATTTCTTGACCTATTGTAGCCCCAAGCCTCCATCCGGATGTATCAAACCATGGTGAATGGCCTTTTCCAGAAAAATCCGATTTAACCATCAAAGCATAAGAGGAAATCGCCAAAAGCTGGTTGGAAACATTCTGGCGTGGACGCAGGTCCTCAATGTTTGTTTCGATAAAATGTGTATCAAATTCGCCCGACCTAACATGGGGATTGTTGACAAGGGAAAGCAAGAAATCCTCGTTGATTGCAGGACCTCCAATCTTGAGTGAACTTAATCCATTGTGGATAACTTCGAGTGCCTGATCCCTGGTTGAACCATGACCGATAAGCTTGGCAATCATGGGGTCATAATTTAGGGATACTTCATCCCCTTCAATTACCCCTCGGTCTATCCTCAGGCTTTCATCTTCCTCCGGCAACCCCAAATGGTAAAGCTTGCCGAAACTGGGGGTAAAATCGGGATTTTCCAAATACAATCTTGCTTCGATTGCATGTCCCCTGGCCTTAATTGTTTTCAAATGTTCTGGTAATTGTTCATCCCTGGCAACCCGGATTTGGAGTTCTACTATATCCAAACCCGTTATGAATTCAGTTACTGGATGTTCCACCTGTATTCGGGTATTCATTTCCAGAAACCAAAAATGACCATCAGGATCCACCAGAAATTCAAAGGTTCCCACCCCACTGTACTCAATTGCCTTGCCACCTATAATTGCCGCTTCGAACAATTTATCCCTTGTTGCTTTTTGCAGTCCCGGTGCCGGGGCTTCCTCAATTACCTTCTGGTGCCTTCTTTGCAGAGAACATTCCCTTTCAAACAGGTGGGCAACATTGCCGTAATTATCACCGATGATCTGGACCTCGATATGGCGGGCGGAATTGACATATTTTTCGATGAGCAATGTATCATCTCCAAAGGAAGAAAGACTTTCTCTTTTGGCAGAATCGATCGATTCACTCATCTCGCTTTCTGATTTGACCACCCTCATCCCCCTTCCGCCGCCACCGGCAACTGCCTTGAGCATTACCGGGTACCCTACCTTATCTGCCAGAGCAAGAAAAGAGGCATGATCCTGTTCTTGTGGATAAAACCCGGAAATAATGGGTATACCTGCCTCAGCCATTATCATCTTAGCTTCGTTCTTCAACCCCATTGCTTTGATCACTGTGGGGGAAGGACCAATAAATATGATATTATTATCGCTGCACTTTTGAGCAAATTCATGGTTTTCAGAAAGGAACCCATATCCGGGATGAATGGCATCGGAATTCGTTTTGTGAGCAATGTCAAGGATACCATCTCCATTGAGGTACCCTGTACCCATGTCTCCGGGCCCTATACAATAGGCATCATCTGACAATTTGACATGCAGGGAGTTACGGTCGTTGGGTGCGTAGATGCCCACAGTCGCAATTCCCATCCGTTTACAGGTACGGATGATCCTGCAGGCAATTTCACCCCTATTGGCTATCAATATTTTGTTTATCACGGCTGATAGTGTCTATTCTGGGTGATTAACTACATTCGAAAGACACCGAATTCTGTTTCTTCCGGAGTTCTGCCAATTGAAACAGACAAGGTCAACCCTAAAACCATTCTGGTATCCTTTGGTTCGATAATTCCATCATCCCAAAGCCTGGCTGTTGCATAATAGGGATGTCCTTCCTTTTCGAATTTATCCCGTATGAGTTGCTTGAATGCTTCTTCCTCTTCCTTGTTCCAATCCTCGCCTGCCTTCTCAAGGTTATCTCGCTTGACTGTCGCAAGCACACTGGCAGCCTGTTCACCACCCATGACCGAGATTCTGGCATTGGGCCATGTGAATAAAAACCTTGGATTGAATGCTCTGCCACACATGCCGTAATTACCTGCTCCAAAGGAACCTCCAACGATTATGGTGATCTTTGGTACTCGTGCACAGGAAACGGCAGTTACAAGTTTTGCCCCATCCTTGGCAATGCCTCTAGCTTCATAGGATTTTCCAACCATGAATCCGGAAA
>CAZHIL010000140.1:0-6744 GCA_964532985.1 uncultured Albidovulum sp.
GGGGTCCACCTTACCAACAAACGGAGTAATCCTGAAACCGGTTACCGTTTCATGGGGAGGACATACCCCAAGAACTTCAACCTGTGCGGGATCCAATCCAATTTCCTCCTTTGCTTCCCTCAGGGCAGTTTCCAACTCATCACGATCCCAGTGTTCGGCTTTTCCACCCGGAAAGGAAATCTGTCCGGCATGGTATTTGAGATGACTTGAACGCCTGGTAAATATAACCGTTACCCCACCGGGCCTGCTGACAAGTGGTATCAGTACGCTGGCTGGTCTTTTGGCCCGTGGAATATGATCAAGTAACCCTTCATTGAGCATGTAATCCGAAGATCCGCCCCTGTAGGTCTCCAAACCCTCGCTAATCTGGTTAAATGTCAGGTGTAGAGACAATGTAAAGCCTTAATTACCCCAACCTGAAAGGTTGCATTTAATTTAAATGAATTTGACATCTTGTATAATTGACAACCATCCCACTCATGGGGACATCAGTATTCCTTTTCGGCCAGATAATTCTCGAATTCCTCGGGATTGGATAAACTGTCCTGAGGACATACCGATGTATGGATTCCAAATACAACACCCTTGGTATCATTCAGTTTCCTCAAGGTTTGACGCTCCACCCTTGCCCACTTTTTACCTGTCTGGTCCTTGTCTCGCCTATGATTCATGCTTCTCGGCTGGTGGAGATCGGGATTGGTGTAAGAAAGATAATTACCTCGGTAAATAATCCTGTCGGGTTGTAGATTATTAAACATTCGCTGGACCACCATGGCAATACGATCATTGTACTGGGGCACGGGATCATGAATTGAGGTGAGTGGCAAGCCCATTTTTTCAGACAGAAGCCAACTTGCCGGAAAACACAATATGGCACCAACCAAGACATGCTGATCGCCACCATTGTGTAGCAGGCACAAATCCTCTTGGACCAAACGACCCGCAACGATCAGGGGATGATCATCGTTTAATCCAATGATTTGCCCATCTGGTCTTGTGACATGCCCCTTCCCCCAAATATAATCCTCAACATCCTGAAGTGCCTCACAAATGATTCGAAGCAATTCCTCGGCGATGAGGTCTCCCTCCACGGTACAATCAAAAACCAGATCTCGTTTGGTCTTGATCAGGTGATCCCTGTACTTCATTTGCCTGTCAAATGCTTCATCACGAAACAGCCATTCACGTGGTTCTAATGGGTTGATTCCCGGCAACCTTTTGGTTTTTTCCTCACCCCAAGGTTCAAAGGAAAGATTTTCTTGACAAATTTCGTGAAACTCGTGAAGCATCGGTTTTATAAACAAGGAAATATTGGAGATTTTATTTGTAAACCTGCTTGTACCAAATTCCATATGATAAGGGAATTCAATTTAGGGAGAAATATTTAATGGACCAGGAACATTTTTCAGCCACACGTAAAATAGATCCTTCTAAGGGTACTCACCTGAAGGATGGTACAATCAATGACCATGACCGAATTGAAATTGGACCAACCCTACTTGCCTTCAGGGAATGGGAAAAGGCTGGACTGGAACTGCCGAATCTGGAAAGGATGCGTAATCACAGGTGGAAAAGACTTATCCAGCACATTATTGATCGTGACTATGGCGGTTTATTGCTATTTGATCCCCTGAACATTCGTTACGCCACTGATTCAACCAACATGCAGTTGTGGAACACCCACAATCCATTTCGGGCTGTTCTGTTATGTGCCGATGGCTATATGGTTATCTGGGATTACAAATCCTCCCTGTTTCTTGCCGATTTCAATCCCTTGGTTCGGGAGGTAAGAACCGGAGCATCACTCTTTTACTTCACTGCTGGTGATGGCGATGAGAAACGTGCCGTAAAGTTTGCCAGTGAAATTGATGAATTGATCAAGGAGCATGGTGGCAATAACCGTCGGCTGGCTGTCGATAAGATCATGGTTTCAGGCTTGCGGGCCCTTGATAACGTTGGTTTTGAAATTATGAACGGTGAAGAGCTTACGGAAAAATCCCGTTCGATCAAGGGACCTGATGAAATCCTGGCCATGAGATGTGCAAGCCATGCCTGTGAAGTTTCCGTCAAGGCCATGGAAGATGCAGCCAAGCCAGGCATGTCGGAAGATGAGATATGGTCAGTATTACATGCCGAAAACATCAAGCGGGGTGGTGAATGGATCGAAACGAGACTGTTGGCAACCGGACCGAGAACTAATCCCTGGTTTCAGGAGTGTGGTCCCCGAAAGTTGCAAAACAATGAAATCCTGGCATTTGATACCGATCTGGTTGGATGCTATGGCATCTGTACGGATATTTCACGAACCTGGTGGATAGGCGATCAAAAGCCTCGGCAGGACATGATTGATGCGATGAAACACGGGGTTGAGCATATCCAGTACAACATGCAATTGCTGCAACCCGGAACCCATTTTGATGATTTGACATTCAAAAGTCATCGGCTTGATCCAATCTATCAAAAACAAAAGTATGGTGTTCTGATGCATGGCGTTGGTCTCTGCGATGAGTGGCCCGGTATCAACTATCCGGATGGTTATACGAAAGGTTCGTTTGATTATTGCGTCGAGCCAGGTATGGTTTTCTGTGTCGAGGCCTTGGTCAGCCCGGAAGGTGGTGACTTCTCCATCAAGTTGGAGGATCAGGTACTGGTCACTGAAAATGGTCCCGACAATCTGACAACCTATCCCTTTGACAAAGCCCTGATGGGGGAAACCTGAGGGCAATTGTTTCTGATTAACCCTGATTGCCATAGTGAATGCATAACGGGTCGGACGTAGTGATACGGATCAAAAACGATTAACTGGGGTTACATTTTACCTTTCAGTGTATATTTCCACCTTGTCAGTTTGATATGGAACAGGCAATTTCATTTGTGGGTTAATCATTTCTGGGAATCGGTATGAGCAAAGTTAACAAGGTTGTATTGGCTTATTCAGGCGGTTTGGATACGTCCATAATCCTGAAATGGTTGCAAACACAATATGGGGCTGAAGTTGTTACCTTCACGGCTGACCTGGGTCAGGAGGAGGAGCTGGAAGCAGCAAGGAAAAAGGCCGAATTGTTGGGAATCAAGGAAATCTTCATTGAAGATTTGCGCGAAGACTTTGTAAGGGATTATGTATTCCCGATGTTCAGGGCCAATACCCTTTATGAGGGATTGTATCTGCTGGGTACTTCGATCGCACGCCCCCTGATTGCCAAAAGGTTGGTTGAAATCGCCGCAGAAACGAATGCCGATGCCATAGCGCACGGGGCGACCGGCAAAGGCAACGACCAGATCAGGTTCGAACTCTCTGCCTATTCCTTAAATCCAGATATTAAGGTTATAGCACCCTGGCGTGAGTGGAACCTGACGAGTAGAACAAAGCTGATTGATTTTGCTGAAAAATATCAAATCCCCATTGCCAAGGACAAAAGGGGGGAAGCTCCCTTTTCAGTTGATGCCAATTTACTCCATACCTCATCTGAGGGAAAGGTTTTAGAGGATCCTGCGGTTGAAGCTCCTCCTTTTGTTTACCAGCGAACTACCGATCCTGAGAAGGCACCTGATACACCTGAATACCTCGAGGTTTCCTTCGAGAAAGGTGATCCAGTGGCAATAAATGGTGTATTCCTGTCACCGGCACAACTGCTGACTGAACTCAACAGGATTGGTGGTGCCCATGGAGTTGGACGCCTTGATTTGGTAGAAAACCGCTATATCGGGATGAAATCAAGAGGCATCTACGAAACTCCCGGAGGAACAATTTTGCTAGAAGCACACAGGGGGATGGAACAAATCACTCTTGATCGTGGAGCAGCACATCTGAAAGATGAAATCATGCCCCGCTATGCTGAAATGATCTATAATGGATATTGGTTCAGTCCCGAAAGGGAAATGCTTCAGGCCTTGATTGACAAGAGTCAGGAATTTGTAACCGGCAAAGTAAATCTGAAGCTGTACAAGGGGAATGTCCAAACAGTTGGCAGGGAATCTCCCTACTCACTATACTCCGAAAAGCATGTAACCTTTGAGGATGATGCCGGGGCCTACGATCAGAATGATGCCAGCGGCTTTATCAAGCTCAATGCTCTCAGACTGAAATTGTTAAATTTGAGAAACAGGCGACCATAGGGATTTGGGTGTAGTTATCCTGATCATAATTGTCCTTGAATCCAGACCTTAAGAAGATTTTTTATGGAAGTATGTTCAACTGATTATTGATATTTGTCCGAAATCCCCTATCTGAATACCTTCTCATGATGCCGGCCAAAAGAGGCATGCCGGGTATCATGTCACTTTCTCGACTCAAGGAGTTTGAAATGCCCAAAATGAAGACGAAGTCTAGTGCTAAGAAAAGATTCAAGGTTACCGCCAATGGCCGTATCAAGGTCCAACAGGCTGGTAAGCGGCACGGGATGATCAAAAGATCAAACAAGTTTATTAGAAATGCGAGGGGGACAACCACCCTTTCCGCACAAGATGAAAAAATTGTCAAGGCTTTCATGCCTTACTCTCGTTAGGGATCTGAATCAATGGCACGAGTAAAAAGCGGTACGGTTACCCATGCCCGACACAAAAAGGTAACCAAAGCAACCAAAGGCTATTATGGCCGTAGGAAAAATACTTACCGGTCAGCCCGATTGGCTTTGGACAAGGCCCAACAATATGCGACTAGGGACCGCAAGGTTCGCAAGCGGAACTTCAGGGCCCTGTGGATACAGAGAATCAATGCTGCAGTAAGGGAAGTTGATCAAACGCTGACCTATTCCCAGTTTATCCATGGCTTAAAGGAAGCTCAAATCAACCTTGACCGTAAGGTACTGGCACATCTTGCCGTTACCGAACCTGAAGCCTTTCGATCAATCGTGGAAAAATCCAGGGCTGCCCTGAAATAAATCTCAAAAAGCGTGCTCAAGGCACATTCGGATTATGACCAAACTTGAGGAATTAAGACAAAACTATCTGGAGGAGGTAGATCGCGCCTCTTCGGAAAGTGAGCTTGAACAGGTACGTGTCAGTGCTTTGGGTAAAAAGGGCACCATTACCTTGGAATTACGCAAGCTGGGTTCCATGGATCCCGAGCAAAGGAAAGAGATCGCTCCACAGTTAAACAGTCTGAAGGTCGATGTTTCCCAGGCTATTTCGAGTAAAAAGGAAGCGTTGGTCGACAAGGAGCTAGAAGATCAACTTCAAAAGGAATGGCTTGATGTAACCCTACCTGGAAGATCTCGCAGGCAAGGATCCATTCACCCGGTCAGCCAAACAATCGAGCAGGCCGTTGCTATTTTTTCTGATATGGGTTTCAGTTATGCCGAAGGACCCCAAATCGAAACGGACTGGTACAATTTTGATGCCCTGAATATTCCTCCGGAACATCCTGCACGGCAGGAGCATGATACCTTCTTCATCAAGTGTGATTCTGATACTGAAAAGAATCCCAATGTATTGCGAACACATACCTCTCCCGTGCAAATAAGGTCCATGACCAACCAGGGTGTACCAATCAGGATTATAGCTCCCGGACGCGTGTACAGATGCGATTATGATCAAACCCATACCCCAATGTTCCATCAGATTGAAGGTCTGGCCATAGATGAACACTTGAATATGGCCCATCTCAAATGGACCTTGGAGGAGTTTTGCCGAACTTTTTTTGAAGTGAAAAACGTGGAATTGAGGTTTCGTGCTTCACACTTCCCCTTCACTGAACCATCGGCAGAAGTGGATATCCGCTGTTCATGGGAAAAAGACCAGTTGAAAATTGGCGAAGGCAACGATTGGCTCGAAATCCTAGGTTGCGGTATGGTTCATCCAAATGTTCTGAAAGCCTGTAATGTCGATCCTGACAAATATCAGGGCTTTGCCTTTGGCATGGGACTTGATCGCATCGCCATGCTCAAGTACGGCATTCCGGATTTGCGTTCGTTTTTTGAATCAGACATCAGGTGGCTTCGCCACTATGGTTTTCTACCAATTGATGTCCCCTCCCTGCACAGCGGCTTGAGTCTATAACACCTTAAATGACTCTTTTGATCAGTTTTAGTGGTCACAACTCTTGTCGCTAAATATGGTGAACAGGATATCCAGCCCACCAGGGCAATTTAATCACAAGCCAATCATGATGAAGTGAAGGATGATTGCCCGCTAAGTATTCCAGGCCCATTTGTCCCACCAAATCACTATGAGTCATGAATAATATTGATAACAAATTCTGCCGAAGAATACCCTGGAATACATCATCAGACAGCTGGGCTTTTCTAGGTTCTTTCTTCTCATTTACAATTGAATGGCATTAAATTATTATTGTCTATCAGAGGAACTCTACAAATAGCAAAAGAGCTGTAGTTTAGTGCCAATCTGAAAAATTGGATTAAGTGTCAAATTGATTTGGTCGATGTACCCATCGGGAAAATAAGGTGTAATCATGGATAATCACACTCAAACTGAAATCGAATCGGCTGTTTTACGGCGATTGATCGATCATCTTCGCAACAGAACGGATGTTCAAAACATAGACATGATGAATCTGGCTGGTTTTTGTCGCAATTGTCTTTCCAGATGGTATGCTGAAGCGGCCGCAGAAAAAGGAATTTCGATTGACAAGCCGGAATCGAGAGAAATCATATACGGAATGTCATTTGAAGAATGGAAGAAACTTTATCAAAAAGAGGCTTCTCCAGAGCAGCAAAGAAAATTCCAGAAAACTCATAAAGAAGTTTGAAACCGACAATTTAAACTTGTTGTGTGATTAATTACTGA
>CAZHIL010000141.1:0-3633 GCA_964532985.1 uncultured Albidovulum sp.
GAGGTGAATGTCATTGTCTTGTGTCAGGGTGATCCCTTTTTCTATGGATCATTCATGTATCTTTTTTCCAGGTTTGCAGGAAAATATCCAGTCGAGATCATTCCCGGAATATCTTCCTTGAATGCCTGTTCTGCCGTAGCGCAAAGACCCCTCTGTTCCCGTCTTGAATCACTTTCGGTAATTCCCGGGGGAATGGATGAGAAGGCATTTCTAAAACAATTGGAGAAGGAGGATGCATTTGCCATCATGAAAGTCGGCAGAAACATTGCCAAGATAAAACGCCTGCTGGAACAAAAGGGCATGGCCAAAAGAGCTGTATATGTTTCCCACGCCACCCTTCCCAATCAATTGGTTTTGCCCTTGACTGAAGCTCCCGAGACAGCACCTTACTTTTCAATGATACTAGTACCCAGCAAGGATGAATATGTCATCTATTAAACCTGGTATCTTTACCTTCACTTCGGGTGGGCAACTTATAGGACAGGAAATAGCCGATTTCCTGGGATCAACTTTAACCTCGCCGGCAAATACTCCCAGTTCGGAAATTACTGCCCGGATCAGGGAAGCTTTCATTGCAAACGTCCCTATTATCGGAGTTTGTGCAACTGGCATACTCATTCGTATCCTCAGCCCACTAATCAGGAACAAACAGACCGAACCTCCCGTGATTGCAGTTTCCGAGGATGGCCAATTCGTCATACCATTGCTGGGAGGTCATTATTCCGCCAACAAACTGGCTGTGGAGATAGGCAGTTTTCTGAATTCCAAACCTGCACTCTCGACCGGTAGTTATGTAACTATTGGTCTTGCCCTTGGCGAACCACCTGATAACTGGACGCTCTTGAACCCCCCCGATATCAAGGACATGACCGCAGCACTACTTCGGGGAGAGAAAGTAGAAATGCTTGGTTATGACGAATGGTTGTCACCCCTCCAAGCCAGGGACAACATAAAGATCACAAAAACACCTGACAAGAACCGAATAGTTGTATCATCCAACGGTTTGCCATCGCTGGTCTACCAAAAGAAGGAATATGTCCTTGGAGTAGGATGCATCAGAAACTGTTCTCCTGATGATTTAGTGGAATTTGTCAACAGAAACCTGTCCGAACATGGAATAAGTCATGGAAGTATTGAGGGTATCTACTCAATAGATTTGAAATCAGACGAACCTGCCATCCACCTTTTGGCCCAAAACATTGGTGTTGAAGCAAGGTTTTATTCCCCCGAGATATTGGAAACTCAGCACGAAAAATTGAAAAACCCCTCTGAAGCTGTTTACAGGGAAGTAGGTTGCCATGGTGTGAGCGAAGGTGCCTGTCTGGCCAGAGCCGGACAGGATGGCAGACTTGTCATTGAAAAAATCAAGTCAGATAAGGCAACCATGGCCCTGGCAAAATTGGGAGGGGATAACGGCAATCCCGGGATACCACGAGGTCAATTATCGGTTGTTGGTATTGGTCCCGGCAATAGCTTGTCTCGGACACCTGCAGTAACAAGGGTCTTGACCGAAGCAGAAGTCATTGTTGGTTATAGAGGGTATCTTGATCTTTTGGAACCTTTACCGACCAATCAGGAAATTGTAGCTTTCGAGCTTGGAGAAGAGGAAAAACGGTGTCGGCTTTCACTTGAAACGGCAGGGCTTGGCAAAAGGGTTGTCCTAGTGTGCTCCGGAGATAGCAATATTTTTGCCATGAATTCACTTGTCATGGAATTGCTTGATCTTCCGGAAAAAGGGGGAGGTGTCTCTGCAAGGGCAAAACGGGCCCATGTTCAGTGCCTTCCAGGTATCACGGTCATGCAGGCTGCTGCAGCCAAAGGTGGTGGTTTGATTGGACATGATTTTTGTGTGATATCACTATCCAACCTGTTGACCGATGAAAATACCATTCTTGATCGGGTACGAAGTGCAGCAGAGGGAGATTTTGTTATTTCACTTTACAATCCGGCTTCAAGAAAAAGAAGAATCCTTTTGGAAAAAGCCCTGGAAGTTATACGCCAACATCGACCTGACAACACTCCTGTTCTGATAGCCAGAAATGTCGAGCGTGAAGGAGAAAGTTATACCCTTCGTGATCTTTCAACTTTTCAACCTGAAGAAATTGACATGTTGACCTTATTGATAATCGGGAACAGCCATACCAAAACCTTTGCAACCAATTCAAATCTAAATGGCCTCGAGGGACAGTGGGTATATACACCGAGGGGGTATAATAAAAAGATTCAGGCTGGTACCAGTGGTGGAAAAGGATCTAAGAAGTGACTGTATTCTTTATTGGAGCCGGACCGGGTGATCCTGATCTGATAACCGTCAAGGGCCAGAGATTGATTGCCCAATGCCCTGTTTGCATTTATGCAGGCTCCCTAGTTCCCGAGGATGTTATCGCCTCGGCACCTGAAGATGCTCTGATAATGGATTCAGCTTCCATGAATCTGGAAGAAATCATGGAAATAATCACCAAGGTCCACAGTGAGGGTAAGGACATTGCTAGGGTTCATTCCGGAGACCCCTCGATCTATGGTGCAATTGCAGAACAGATAGAAAGGTTGAAGAATCTTGATATTCCCTTCGAGATCATACCCGGGGTTCCTGCTTTTGCAGCAGCGGCTGCAGCCTTCGGGCAGGAATTGACAATTCCAAAAATCTCTCAAACACTTATTCTGACCAGAACCTCGATGAAATCCACTGACATGCCTGAAGATGAGGATCTGGCCTTGCTGGGAGCATCCAAAGCAACTCTGATCATTCACTTGTCGGTCAGGAATTCTCTAGCCATCCAGAGAAAACTCATTCCCCTTTATGGTGAGGACTGTCCCGTTATCATTGCCTACAGGATAGGTTGGACTGATCAACAAATTATTCGAACCGACCTGCAATCACTTCGGGATGAAATACGGGCTCACAAACTCACTCGTACCGTTTTGATTTTTGTTGGAAAGTCCCTCGATCCAAAAATCATTGAGGAAAGTGCTCTCTATGACAAAAACCATAGTCATATTCTCAGGTTTAAGAAACGCACTCCTCAAGGTCAATCCTGACTTGCACAAATCAAATGCTGATAGGAGCCGAAAACATTTCCATCGACTAGGCCAGCATCAGGTAATCTATTGCCAAAGGAATCTTCCACTTTAAAGAGGCCTTCACTGCCACCAGAAACCTCAAGATTAGTGTAATGGAACTCATGGCCACAGAATTTTCCCCTGAAATGAGGATTGGGCAAGGCCTCAAAACGCCTGTACCCCAAATGCAAACTGGTTTTTTGATAGGAAGTTACATGGTTTAGAAATCCTAACATTCGATGGGATTTACCTTTGGAATCCCTGATGGCATCCCCTAAAATCATGAAACCACCACATTCGCCATAGATAAGTGCATCTCGGTCGCGGGCCTTAGTCATCCCCGAAATGAATTTGGATTTGTCTGCCAATAGGGGTAAATGAATTTCTGGATACCCTCCCGGCAGAAAAACAGCATCCGCTTCAACATCCGGCCCTTCATCGGCGAGCGGTGAAAAGGGTAATATATTTGCCCCCCTTTCCTTCCAATATCCAATTAAATGTGAATAAATTAAGGCAAAGGCCTTAATCCGGGGAATTGCTATTTTTTGACCCAGCGGGGCCATCCCGACCTTT
>CAZHIL010000142.1:0-4961 GCA_964532985.1 uncultured Albidovulum sp.
GGCATCAAACAACCGTCTATGAACCAGTAGCGTGGCCCCTATGATGGCCATGATTCCGGCAATTCCACCAATAACTATTGCCATCATCTGCTTGACCCCATGGCTGATTCCTATCATGTCAAAAATCGCGATTGGGGTAAGCAAACCGACTAGGTGCCCGAAAAAAACGATGAGCACTCCAACATGGAACAGTACGGATCCCCAGATGAGTTGCTTGCGACGAAGCAATTGTGATGATCCTGACCTCCAACTGTAGGGATCCCGATCATAACGAAGGATCGTACCCACAATCATGACTACAAGGGCTATATAGGGATATATTCCAAAAAGCAGTGTATTTATGAAATCAGACATGGCTGGGATTCTCCGTATTGGTATTTTTAACAACGTCTGGTGGTTTGCGTTGGGCAGCTCGAAATTGCTTCTTCATCCGCTCCAATCCACAATTATCTTCACCCGCTCCTCCTCCAAAGGTAACCACTTCCTCTTCCCAGATTTTATCAAGGGCATCTAGGTCTTTCGGATCGTCATCCGGAATCTGGAGGAGTTCACTAACCAGTTTGGGGTCGGGTTTCATTTTGGCCAAGGAAATCAATACCGAAAAAGCATTCGCATAGATGGATTTGCGTTTTGTCAATCTCTCCCGGATTGCAACAAGAATATGTGATGTTTGTTCGAGCAGGGATAAAGCCTCGGTAATAGGCTTGGTTGAAAGATACTCAAGAAACATGGGCAGATAGTCTGGTAATTCCCTGGTACCGATTTCAAAGCCATCCTTTTCATACATGGCCAACATGTCAACCATGGCTTGTCCACGATCGCGGCTTTCCCCATGAACATGTTCAAACAAGTGCAAGGACAAGGATCTGGTACGGTCAAACAGATATACATAACGCTCCTGAGCGTCATAAATGTCACGTTCACCAATATCACTGGCCAGACTGTACAAGGATTCCCTAATGGGCTTGTTTATAGGCATTTCGTTGACAATCTGCCCTATCTCCGGCATTGCCTCATGAATTTCTTTCGATGGATAGGAAAGAAGTACGGATACTATTTTGAATATGGAAACTGTCATGCAATCTCCTTGAAAAGATCTGATGGAGTCTGTACAGTACGTGGTTTCTTGGCCCCAAACAGATCATTCTCGGTAGAACCACCTGAGCATCCACTGCCAAAGGTGAACCCGCAGGATCCTCTGACATCATAGGCATCTTCCGTGATTTCACGATGCGAAGTAGGAATTACAAACCTGTCTTCATAATTAGCTATTGCCATGATCTGATACATATCCTCAATAATTGCTCCAGTTAATCCCACTCTTTCGCCAATAGTTTCATCAATAACCCCTTCCACAGACTTGGCCCTCATGTAAGCCCTCATGGCAAGCATTCTCTCAAGTGCATTAATCACTGGTTCGTCCTTTCCTGCAGTCAACAGGTTCGAGAGATACCGGACTGGAATGCGCAATGACCGGACATCCGGCAAACCATCCTCCCACCCGATTTTACCTGCCTCGGCAGCAGATTGTAGGGGTGAAAGTGGTGGCACATACCAAACCATCGGCAAGGTTCTGTATTCGGGGTGTAATGGGAAGGCAATCTTCCAATCCATTGCCATCTTGTAGACAGGTGACCTTTGAGCAGCCTCAAGCCAGGCATCGGGAACACCATCCAGCCGGGCCTGGGCAATTACTTCTGGATCCTTAGGATCAAGAAACACATTGAGCTGTGCTTCGTAAAGATCCTTTTCATCTGGGGTGGATGCGGCTTCGGCAATGCGGTCGGCATCGTATAGAATCACACCAAGATAGCGAATGCGACCAACACAGGTTTCTGAACAGACCGTTGGTTCTCCTGCCTCAATTCGAGGGTAGCAAAAAACACATTTTTCAGACTTGCCCGAGGACCAGTTATAGTAGATTTTCTTGTAGGGACATCCGGAAATACACATCCTCCACCCACGGCAGGTTTCCTGGTCTATCAAAACGATACCGTCATCCTCACGTTTGTAGATTGCCCCCGAGGGACATGCCGCAACACATGTTGGGTTGAGACAATGTTCACAAAGTCTAGGTAGATACATCATGAATGTGTTTTCGAACTCGCCATAAATCTCTTTTTCAATGTCCTTGAAATTATAATCCTTAGACCTGCTGGAGAATTCACCCCCGAGAATTTCTTCCCAATTGGGTCCCCATTCAATTTTTTCGATCCGCTCGCCACTTACCATGGAACGCGGTCTGGCGGTTGGAGCAGTCTTACCTTCACCAGATGTTTGAAGGTGTCCGTAATCAAAATCAAACGGTTCATAATAGTCATCAATTTCCGGTAGATCAGGGTTACCGAATATCTTGGCCAGAATTCGCCATTTTGATCCCATTTTGGGTACTATTCTACCGTTCGATTTACGTGTCCAGCCACCATTCCACTTTTTCTGGTTCTCCCACTCCTTCGGATAACCTATTCCAGGTTTGGTTTCAACATTGTTGAACCAGGCATATTCCACACCTTCACGGTTGGTCCAGACATTTTTACATGTTACTGAACATGTATGACAACCGATACACTTGTCGAGGTTAAGTACCTTCCCGATTTGTGCACGTATCTTCATTTTGCTACCTCCGATTGAGCAATGGTTGATCCAGATGGTCTCTACATCCAGTCTACCTTATCAAGTTTGTGGACCACAACGAATTCATCCCGGTTCGAACCAACAGTGCCATAATAGTTGAAACCATAGGATTGCTGGGCATAGCCGCCGATCATGTGGGTCGGCTTGGTAATGGCCCGAGTAACCGAATTGTGTATACCCCCTCTTTGTCCGGTTACATTGGAACCGGGAGTATTAATCAGTTTCTCCTGTGCATGATACATGTAGATTGTACCCTGCTTCATTCTCTGGGATACGACCACCCGTGCCGTAATGGCACCGTTGACATTAAATACCTCTACCCAGTCGTTATCGATTATTTCTGCTGTTTTTGCGTCTTCTTCCGAAATCCAGACGACAGGCCCACCACGATTAAGTGTCAACATGAGTAGATTATCCGAATAGGTTGAATGGATTCCCCATTTTTGGTGAGGTGTAATGAAATTCAACACTACTTGGGGACGGCCATTGGATTTGGCCTGGATAATAGGGTTGATACCCTTTGTATCAATTGGTGGACGGTAAACACAAAGTGCTTCGCCAAAGGCACGCATCCAGAGATGATCCTGATAAAGTTGCTGTCGGCCAGACAATGTTCTCCATGGTATCAATTCATAGACATTGGTGTAACCGGCGTTGTAACATACCTTTTCAGATTCAATACCGGACCAAGTTGGAGAGGAAATGATCTTTCGAGGTTGGGCAACAATATCGTTGAAGCGGATTGCCTCATCTTCCTTTGGTTTGGCGAGATGGGTGTGATCAATACCAGTTCGTTGAGACAGTGCTTCCCAGGCCCTGACAGCAACATGACCATTGGTTTCAGGTGCCAAGGTCAGAATTACCTCGGAGGCATCAATGTCCGTTTCTATTCGAGGACGGCCTTTGGTTGGACCTTCCTCCGTAACTATTCCATTGAGATCACAAAGCAATTCGATTTCTTTATCGGTATTCCATGATATGCCCTTACCTCCATTTCCCAACTTGTCCATAAGTGGGCCCAAGGAAGTGAATCGCTTGTAGAGGTTGGGGTAATCACGCTCAATGACGGCCAATGAAGGCATGGTTTTGCCTGGGATCGGGAGGGTTGTGCCTTCCTTCCAGTCACTAACCTCCAAAGGTTGTGCCAACTCACCGGGAGTATCATGCAATATGGGAACAAGCACAACATCCTTTTCCACGCCAAGGACTTCGGGAGCTATTTCTGAAAATTTCTTGGCAATTCCCTTGAAAATATCCCAGTCATTTCGTGCTTCCCAAGCAGGGTCTGCCGCACTTGTCAGTGGATGAATGAATGGGTGCATGTCTGTGGTATTGAGGTCATTTTTTTCATACCATGTCGCGGTCGGGAGTACAATGTCGGAATAGACACAAGTCGTTGACATTCGAAAATCAATTGTAACAAGCAGATCCAGTTTCCCCTCTGGGGCTTCGTCATGCCAGACAACCTCTGTTGCCCTCTTGTTGCCTTCTTCACCAAGATCTTCCCTTAAAATGCCATGAGCAGTTCCGAGCAGATGCTTCAGGAAATATTCATGTCCTTTACCCGAGGAACCCAAAAGATTTGAGCGCCAGACAAACAGGTTTCTTGGCCAATTGAGTTCATTGTCGGGATCCTCACACGACATCTTGAGGTTACCCTCTTTCAGGTTTTCAATTACATAATCTTTGATATCCTTTCCGGCCTTCTCGGCAGCAGCTGAAATTTCCAGGGGATTGGTTTCCAGTTGAGGTGCAGATGGTAACCATCCCATCCGTTCAGACTTGATGTTGTAATCGATTGGAGTGCCATCCCAACTGCCTTCGGGAGCGGTTGGGGATAAAATTTCATCAATTGTCAGTGATTCATAACGCCACTGATCGGTATGGGCATAAAAGAACGATGTAGAATTCATCTGCCGAGGCGGACGGTTCCAGTCCAGTGAAAAAGCCAGCGGCAACCAACCGGTCTGGGGTCGTAATTTTTCCTGCCCGACATAGTGACTCCAACCACCCCCTGATTTGCCGATACATCCGCACATTACCAAAAGATTGATAATACCCCTGTAGTTCATATCCATGTGGTACCAGTGGTTGATCCCTGCCCCAAGAATAACCATTGAACGGCCCTGAGTCTTTTCGGCATTTGATGCAAATTCACGGGCTACTGTAATGATATGATCTCGGGGAACACCCGTAATTTGCTCGGCCCAGGCAGGTGTATAGGGTTGGTTATCATCATAGGAGGTGGCGCAACTTTTGTCACCAAGCCCCCTGTCAAGACCATAATTGGCTATCAATAGGTCAAATACCGTTGCAACCAGAACTTC
>CAZHIL010000143.1:0-1755 GCA_964532985.1 uncultured Albidovulum sp.
GAATTTACTGCTCGCTTGAATTGCCTTCGGCTTTATGGCCGTCTTGTTGGAAACTGAAATAGGCTTGACTTTCAGGATATCAACTACAACAATGCAAATTGTTCAGGATATTGAATGATTGGGTACCTGAATAGTTACGAAGATTCTTTAAAAATGTTCATTCATTATCCCTTATTTGGATGTATTCCGATTTTGTTGCTCGAGTATCGGCGGATTAGACCGTCTCTTTGGAACACAAATTAGCTTAGCTTTCAATTATGTCAACATCAGATATACCTATGCTCTAAATGTTGATTGTATTTTATGTCTGAATAAATTTTAACTTATCAACCAAAGTTAATATTTACTGGTAGGCAATCAAAGGTAATAAAGAAAACCGTTGGACACTTTTGAGCAATTATCACGAATACTTAAAACCACCCCATCGAGTGAACATTATGAGAGAAAAATCCTTGACGGTTGATATTGAATTTAGCTAGCGGATCAGAATCACTTAGTTGCAGTTGCAACTGTTATAGGTTATTTGAAAAACCAGTGAAATCAGTTTAGTTTCTAAAAACGGATGAAACAAAAGGAGTAAATATCATGAAGTATTTTTTCGCCGCATTGACAATTATGGGCAGTTTTTTTCTAAGTATGGGAGTAGCAACGGCAGAGTATCCTAACAAGCCGGTTACTTTCATCGTACCTTTTCCTCCAGGTGATTCAGAGGATGTCTTGACCCGTATTATTGCCGAGGATTTTGAATCAGCCTATGGAGTTTCTGCAGGTGTGGTCAACAAGCCAGGTGGTGGTGGTGGACCCTTTCCGGGGGCAATAGAAGTTGCCCAGGCACCCAGTGACGGTTCGGTAATCGGTTCCTTTGTCATTGGTGTACCAACCCTTGGTCATCAAATTGGTATCGATGAATTGACTCCGGCCAAATTTGACCCGGTCGGTATCTTTCTGACCTATCCGTTCGTTATTGCAACCTCTGGGGATGCACCCTACCAATCAATGGAAGAGTTGGCTGAATATGCCAAGTCAAATGATGTAACACTGGCCCATTTCGGTGATGCACTTGCACCAACGAGTGTTACAAAGGCTTTTGCCGTCTTGAATGATTTCAGTTTCTCATCTGATGCTGCCTTTGATGCCATTGACTGCAACACACTGGCTTCAGGTGATGCGGATGTCATCAACACAACACTTCAGTTGATTTTCCCATGTCTGGATTCAATTACCGTTCTGGCTTCGATTACCGATGACAGGATTTCAACAACACCAGATACTCCCACCATTGGGGAATTGGAGCCTGAATTGAACATTTCCCTATGGAATGGACTCTTTGTAACCAAGGGAACTCCGGATGAGGTTCGTCAGAAAATAGAAGCTGTGGCCATGGAATCCGTCAAGGGTGAAAAAGCCATGGAACATTCTGCCAATACAGGTGCAATTGTCTACTGGCAAAATGCCGAGGAATCAGCCGCCAGAATTGCAGCAGATATCGAAACCCTGGACAGGATTGGCCAAATCCTATCCAATTAATTTAAGTTTTCCAGGGTACCCTCTGTGTACCCTGGTTTACATTTAGACCATGGGGCTTTGATCTTCAGTAATTCCCATGGTATTTACTGAATGAATTCCATCTTTTGGAAATCGGCAATTTCGAATGCCCAGATTGTTGTAGTTAATGGATTTCTTCTAGTCAGAATGAAATGGCTGAACTTAAAATACTAACACCTCCCATAACGACTCGGGGACAATCCGTATTTG
>CAZHIL010000144.1:0-4253 GCA_964532985.1 uncultured Albidovulum sp.
AAGAAGCATTGGCCAATATCACATTAACAGAATTGAAGGTCAAGGGCTGGGAAATCATAGACAAGGTATCGGCACCGCTTAAATCCCAATATCCATTGTTACTTACCCCTGACATACATTTTATGGCCACCGGTATCAGTGATCAGATATTCAGTCCAACCAAAAGAAAGCCACCAAAGAAAAACTGGGAACCCATCAATAGGAAAGATCTGGAGAAAATTCTGGACAGGTTGGAGCCAGGTACCGAAATGGAGGGACTCTGTACCCTGCTTGCCATGGGAATCAACAGCCCCGGAATAGTCAGATTACTGGCACGTACCATCTGGTTGACCGGTATGAGATCAAGTGAACTGTTCAGCTGTAAGGTTGTTGACAACAAGAGCGGCAAGGAGGTGTTTTCCTTTCTGGAACCAAGTTATTTCCTGAAGAATAATATTGCTCCCGATCAGGAAGTATCGACTGACTGGCTTGAAGGTTTTGACAAAACCCTAGACGAGATCATCGAGTCCCATTCAGGTAAAGACGGAGATAATGGTCTCGTTTTGCACATATTGACTTCCAAGACCAGGAATTCTTCCAAATTGATAAACAATGAGACCCGTGTTCAAAGACTTGAGGGAATAGCTAGGAATGATTTGAAAACCATCCTGTTGACATCCTGTATCAGGAAAGGAATGTTCTCAAGAATACAGAAACGCGTCCTCACTAATTATGGTACAAGAAATCTTGGAAAAGCCTCCCAACTTGTTTATCCGGACAGGAGGGACAGGGTAACGTTTCATACCCTGCGGCATGCCTTCATTGATGAAGCCAGGAAATCATTGCCACCTGAGGAAGTTGGTACCCTAAGTGGCCATACATCAATCAGGACAATGAGAGGGTATGGTGGCAAGTATTCCAGATACAGCCGGAAAAGGAAAAGCAGTCGCTGGTTTCCAAAACCTGAAGAAAATGCCCTGGCTAGAACCAGGGAGGTCTGGAATTCCAAAGGGTTGCGGGTTCAGAAAAACGATTTGAGGCATGAAGATCCCTTGGTCCTGCCCGACCCGGACTTTAACGAACTGACAGGTTTTGAACCATGATCAACAACCGAGTTTGGCAAATGATTGCTGTATGTATTCTGTGTGCCTTGCAGGTATTACCAGTGAAGGCAGACAAGGATCATTCATCCATAGATCTTTATCAACTGAAGGAATCCTTTTTGCCTCGGCCCGGTTACAGCCGGGCCGAGTGGGGTTTCAATCTGGGAGGGGTAGAATTCTACCTTGATCAAACAAAGGTAATCGATAAGGCCAATATTGTTATCCGGAAACTATATGCAGAAACAGGTGTTGATGGTATTCTCGGAATAGAGGGGTTGAGAGTCTTCATTGAACAATTCAGGTTATTGGGAGATGACAACAAGGGGTTGTTACTATCCGGTCAGGACATCTTACTAGGTTGTAGGAACAATACCCAGTGCAGCGAAACCTTTCAAATTGATGAGAATGATCTGCTGATCGGGTTTGATGCCTTCCATATACATTCAAAAGTGGCCATACCTCTACAAACCGTAAAGATAACTGGAATGCCATTTGATTGGTGGGAACCAAGCAATACGTACACGGGAATAATCAAGGGTCTGAAACTTGGTGGAGTTCGTAAATACCTAGATGATGAATGGTCTTTTGAAAACAATCTCTGGATAATACTAGCAAGGGATGATGTTTCCATTGATTTTCAGGTAATCACATCAGGTTCGGAAAATACCTTTACCGGTTTGGTCAAGATAAATGGGTTGCCTCTGACAAGAGCCCAGATACTACAAGAAAAGAAACTTGATGGTGTAACCAACAATGTACTGAAAATTGTACTGTCGGATATAAACTCACCGCAAAGCCGGAATAGTGGAATCGAAGAGATGGTCAATACTGCCCGTATGGCAGCCATTGCCCTGCTCAGGATTATGTTTCAATTGCTGTCTTTGCAGCTGGAACAACTGGATGTGAGTGAATTCAGTTCCTTCATTGATAGTGGTTCTTCACAAGAGATTAAGCTTTCCTATACGAATTTACCGAAAAATAGTTGACTGGATAGATTTACTCCATCTACAACACAGTATAAATTTTGGAATACTATTTACGATATTCTTAGATTAACTATAGTGTTGGTTAAACTAATGAAATGGAAAATTGCCTTTGATACTTACAGACAATGAAACCACGGTAGACCTCCTTAATTATGAGGCAATAGCTTGTACAATCATTAAACTCATCGCAGAACACCGTGATCAAGCAATAACGGTCGGTGTGCATGGAGATTGGGGAGCAGGTAAATCAAGTATACTTGAGATGATTAAGACCTCTCTAAATATGGAAGAAAATATCCTATGTGTTAAATTTAATGGCTGGCGTTATCAAGGTTTTGAAGATGCTAAGATAGCATTAATTGAAAAAATAGTCACTGAGTTGACTGATAATTATTCACTAGGAACGAATGCTGCTGAAACAGTTAAGAACATATACAAGCGGATAGATTATTTGAAGCTAGCCCGTTATGGTGGTGAACTGGCTTTTACTACTTTCACGGGTATACCTACTCCAGAACAAATGAAACTAGCCTCCACTCTTTTTAAGAGAGCGTTAGATAATCCTGATAACGAACTCTTAAACAAAGAGAATATTGGTATGTTGAAAGGGGTCTTGGAAGGACTAATTAAGCCAAATGAATCAAATCGACTATCAAAGGAAATTGGAGAGTTCCGCAAAGAATTCGATGAGTTACTTAATAAAGCCAAAGTGAAGCAATTAGTCGTTTTGATCGATGATCTTGACCGTTGTTTGCCTGATATTGCAATCGGAACTCTTGAAGCTATAAGATTGTTCCTTTTCACTAACCGTACAGCCTTCATTGTAGCAGCCGATGAGGAGATGATTGAATATTCTGTCCGCAAACATTTCCCGGAACTCCCCGACACCACAGGACCAAGTGATTATGCACGGAATTACTTGGAAAAACTCATTCAAGTTCCTTTCCGCATACCAATTTTAGGTGAAACTGAGACTCGAATTTATGTAACTCTATTGTTGATTGGTGCCGTATTAGGGGAGAACAATGATGATTTTGATAAACTAAAAAACATTGCTAGGGAAAAATTGCAAAGGCCTTGGGAAGCAAGTGGTCTTGACTTAACAACCGTGAAGAATACACTCGGTAAAGTTGACAGCAAAGTGATAGATGCCCTGAACTTAAGCGATCAAATTGGCCCTATCCTAGCAAATGGCACACATGGAAATCCACGACAGATTAAACGGTTTTTGAATACTATGAATTTACGTAACCAAACAGCGCAAGCACGTGGTTTCGGTCAAGATATAAAAATTCCAGTACTAGCAAAATTGATGTTAGCTGAGCGATTCATACCTCACTTTTTTAGTCAGATTGCAACCGAAGCTGTCAAAGATAACAACGGGTACTGCAAAACTCTTAGTATACTCGAAGGAAATGGCGTTTCGGAAGTAAAACCTAAGAAAGCTAGGAATGGATCACGAAAATCTTCCCATGATGATAGTAACATGGATAAATATCAAAACCATCAGGCTCTGTCCAAATGGAAGAATTCAAACACCATCAAAGCATGGGCTAAGTTAACACCAGATATTGGTGAAGAAGACTTGCGGCCATACTTGTTTGTTGCAAAGGATAGAGAAGATTATTTTAGATCAGGTACTGCTCTTGGCCAATTGAGTATCCTTGTCGAAAAGCTTATGGGGCCTGAAATTATGGTTTCGTCAGTTAAAGTTAAAAATGAGTTGCAACAACTTCCAATCGACGATGCTAATATTGTCTTTGAAGAGTTGCGTGCCCGAATTATGAGTGGAGGTTCATATATGAACAAGCCAAAAGGTATTGAGGGAATTAAAATGCTGGTAAGAACTCACGACTTGTTGCAATCAAATCTTCTCAATTTTCTTGAAACTTTACCTGCTGAAAACTGTGGAACTTGGGCAGCATCCGGTTGGGAAGGTATTATTAAGGGGGATGGGTTAGAAGTCCGATTAGAAAATTTGTTTAATAAATGGTCTAGAAGCGGTTCCGAAACTCTAAAGGCCGCATTGAATATTAGGAAGAATAGTAACTATTCAGGTACCCAATCATTCAATATCCTGAACAATTTGCATTGTTGTAGTTGATATCCTGAAAGTCAAGCCTATTTCAGTTTCCAACAAGACGGCCATAAAGCCGAAGGCAATTCAAGCGAGCAGTAAATTCAG
>CAZHIL010000145.1:0-6680 GCA_964532985.1 uncultured Albidovulum sp.
GCCCATCCCGAATAGGAATTGAGCATTGAAACAACAACAGGCATATCGGCCCCACCAATACCCATGATAAGCAATATTCCGATAATACCCGACAAAAATGATACATATACGAGAAGATCTACACCCTGATCCCCAACAAAGTAAAAATATCCAAGAACAATACAGGCCAGTAGCAACAAAATGTTCCAGATATGACCTCCTGGGAATTTGAAGGGTTTGCTGGTAATTCTGCCGGCAAGTTTACCGAAGGCTATGACTGATCCAGTAAATGTAATTGCTCCGATAAACACACCCAAAAGCACTTCTATTTTGAGGATGTTCAACTCGACGGCATCCTTGGATACGATTTTCTTGGCAAACCCAAAAAGTTCCTGGTTGTTGCCTAACACATGAACGGACTCTACGACTATTTGGGCATTGATACCCGTAAATACTGCCGCCAAGCCGACAAACGAATGCAAGGCGGCAACCAATTGGGGCATTCCGGTCATTTCGACCCTTTGGGCCACGATGATTCCGATTACGGAACCTACAAGGAGTGCTGCCCCAATGATTTCAATATTCTGAATACCCAGCAAACTGTCTTCTGAAACAAAGGCAATGGAACCCAAGGTGGAAATGACAGCAATGGCCATACCAACCATTCCGTACCAGATTGCTCTTTTGGCCTTTTCCTGATTGGACAAACCTCCTAAGGAGAGGATAAACAGAACCGAGGCTGCTATATAAATGGAGGCCAATAATCCTTCAGACATAACCTACCTCTAGCTCCTTTGAAACATTGCCAACATTCGCCTGGTTACGTAGAACCCACCGACAATGTTTATTGTGGCTATCAGAAGTGAAATCCCCGAAAGGATCAGGATAGTTGTGTTCAGAGTACCGATCTGAAGTATGGCTCCAATAATGATGATACCGGAGATTGCATTTGTTACCGACATCAGTGGGGTATGCAATGAATGGCTTACGTTCCAGATAACCTGATAACCGACAAAGCAGCTCAGAACGAAGACAACAAAATGCTGCATGAAACTCACCGGTGCGACCAAACCCAATAAGGCTGTTACAATTCCACCGGCAATCAAGAAGCTGATCTGTCGTTTCGTATCCTTACGAAACTTAACCAGTTCCTCCTGCCTTTTTTCCTCAGGCGTCAATTCCTTGGTGGTAGTTTTGGGTTGAACCGCTATTGCCTGGATTTTCGGTGGAGGGGGTGGATATGTGATTTCACCATCATGAGCAACTGTTGCCCCACGGATGACGTCATCCTCCATATTGATAAAGGGTATGCCATTTTTCTCAGGAGTCAGGTCTGACAGGAGATGAAAAATATTGGTTGCATAGAGTAGCGAGGATTGGGTTGCCATTCTGGATGGAAAATCCGTATATCCAATTACCGTGACCTTATTTTCGGTAACAATTTTCTCCCCGGGTTGGGTCAGATCACAATTCCCGCCCTTCTCAGCTGCAAGATCTACGATAACTGAGCCGGGTTTCATGGCCTCGACCATATCTACCAGCCACAATTTGGGTGCTCCCACTCCAGGTATCAGGGCTGTTGTGATGACTATATCAATTTCAGGTGCGACCCTTCGGAACAATTCCAGCTGTTTTTCCCTGAATTCCGGTGAGGAAGGTTTGGCATATCCTCCCGACCCGCTGGCATCTTCCTCAAAATCCAGAAACAGGAACTGCGCACCCATTGACTCGATTTGCTCCGCAACTTCAGGTCGAACATCAAAGGCCTTGACGATTGCTCCTAGTGATGTTGCTGTTCCAATCGCCGATAATCCGGCAACCCCAGCTCCAATGACCAAAACCTGGGCAGGTGGTACCTTTCCAGCTGCAGTAACCTGGCCAGTAAAAAATCTCCCGAAATTGTTACCTGCTTCTATGACTGCACGATATCCTGCTATATTGGCCATAGATGAAAGGGCATCCATCTTTTGTGCCCGGGAAATCCTTGGTACCATATCCATGGCCAACAATGAAATGTTTCTGGAGGCACACAGATCCAGAAGTTCTTGTCTTTCCTGTGGGTAAACGAAGGAAATTACGGTTTTGCCGTCAACTAAATCCTCTGCTTCCTCAATATCAGGTGGATTTACCTTGACAATTATTTCTGAAGTTTCCCTCAGTTCATCAACAGTAGATAAAACACTGACACCTGCTTCTTCATATTGCCTATCCTCGAAACCGGCAATCTTTCCTGCTCCGGTTTCAATTGCAACATCATAACCAAGTTTGATTATTCGTTTGGCTGAATCGGGTGTTATTGCTACTCGGGCTTCACCATCAGTGATTTCCTTGACTGTACCAACTCTCACAACTCTAACTCATACCTAAATGATTGTCCATAAATCTGTAATTCAGATTTATTCCTTACCTTATATAGGATGAAAATGTCCTATTCAGATAGTTTATTCAATAAAAAATCTTTACGATATTTAACCTATAATTTTTGAAAACAACAAAATAAAAATAAGTGAATTTATAAGACCTAATTTTGATCTGGTATTAATTAGCTGTCAGTTTGGTTTCCACATAAATAATCCACCAAAATTTATATTGGCTTATTGCAATAAAACGAAGATAGACAAAAATGAATAATGGAACTCCTTCTAACCCTCATGCCCTCATTACCGGTGGTGGGACAGGTATTGGGTTGACAATAGCTAAAGAACTCAAGGCTTCAGGAGCCAGGGTAACTGTTTGTGGAAGAAATTTAAAAAGACTTCAGGAAGTTTCAGAATTTCATGGTTTTACTCCCCTTAAAATGGATGTGACCAGTGAGAGTTCAGTAAAACGGACTACCGAGGAAGCAGAGGAAATTTCAGGCATCATCAATATCCATGTTGCCAATGCCGGTATTGCTGAGGGGATGGATTTTGCTGAAATGGATTTTGACTTCTGGCGAAAAATAATGTCCACCAACCTAGATGGTGCATACCTCTCGGTCAAGTATTCCCTTGCTTCAATGGTTCAGAGTGATTGGGGTAGAATCATTGCCATATCCTCTGTAGCCGGTTTGCGGGGTTTGAAGGGGGCATCTGCTTATACGGCTTCGAAGCATGCCTTGATAGGTTTGGTGCGAGGAATCTCAGAAGAATACCTCTACTCTGGTATTACTGCCAATGCTATTTGTCCTGGTTATGTAGAAACTCCACTGGTTGACCGCAATGTAGAAAAGATGGCAGAGAATCTCGACATCAGTCCCGATGAGGCCCGTCAAAAGCTCAGCAGATTGAACAGGAACAAAAAAATGCTTCAACCGGAAGAAGTTGCAAAAACCGTAATGTGGTTATGTTCAGAAGGTTCCGACAACATCAATGGACAAGTAATACCAATAGCCGGAGGACAAGTTTAGTAAGTTGTTCGTTGGGATTGGTTTCAAAATCTGTTAAGTTTAAGATCAACCAATAAGTTTCCCAAAGGTTAAATTGGTAAATTTGGAAAAATTATGGTGCCGCAACACGGATTCGAACCGCGGACCTGATGATTACAAATCAACTGCTCTACCAACTGAGCTATTGCGGCGCACCTGCCTAAATCTGTTTCTAGCAATAACTGAAAATAGTATCCTGATGAAACCTTGCAACCACCCTTAAACCGAATTTCCTGCTCTATCAGTATTTATTAACAAAAATACTCCACAACATCCGATCAAAACTATTAACAAGGCAGCTGGCGCAGCTTGACTCAGATTTTCAAGTGAAGCCCTATCATATACCCTTGTGGCCAAGGTATTAAAGTCAAAGGGTCGTAAAAGTAAAGTTGCTGGCAACTCCTTGATACAATCCACAAAAACCAAAATCAATCCAGTAACTAGTGATCCTCGAATTATTGGTAAATGAACTGAGAATAAAGACTCCTGAGCAGATTTGCCCAAGGACCTCGGTACCATTATCAACGTAGGAGGCACCCTTCCAAAGGCAGCCTCAACAATGTTTTGTGCTATGGCATAAAACCTGATGAAATAAGCAAAAATAACGGCAAATGCTGTGCCGGTCAGCAATAATCCCGGATCATAGCCAAATCGCATCGAAATCCAATCTGCAAGAATGTGATCGAATGAAGCTAAGGAAATCAATATCCCAATTCCAATTACCGCTCCTGGAATGGCATAACCAAGAGTTAGGGTAGGCATGAGAAACCTGGAAAAACGATACTTTGTTATGGTTTGCCCATAAACAAGTATAATTGCTATAGCCAAGGTTAAAATTGCTGCGATACCACTCGTATATAAACTGTTTACAAATGCATCGATCAGCTCCTTCTCAAACCAGAGTTCCCAATTTGAGAATGCATGAGTAATCATGATTGATACAGGCAGAATGAACCCCAACCCAACAAGTAGAAAACAAAATCCTGTAGCAAGCCAAGCTGCAAATCTGGGAAGATCATTTCTTTTCGAAAAAATTGGGGCATGTAAAACCTTATGGAACTCTGAATTGAACCTTAAAGTTCTCTCACCGAGTATGATGATCAATATAAATACCAATACAATCACGGAAAGTATGGCTGCAGCACTCAAATCATAGGCCTCAAGCCATACGGTATAGATACCAGTAGTAACAGTTTGAACTGCAAAATATTCAACAACTCCAAAATCGGCAATTGTTTCCATCATGACAATGATCAAGCCGGCAAAAATTCCAGGTCTGACCAGAGGAATGATAACTCTGAACAGCCTGATAAACGGCCCCTTCCCCAAAGTGCTGGCAATGTCAATGATGGCCGAGGATTGCTCTCGCAAGGCTACCCTTGTAAAAAGATATACATATGGAAAGAGTACCAGAGAAAGGGTTATCGAAGCTCCACCGATGCTTCTGATCTCCGGGAAAAAATAATCTGATGCATCTTTCCAGCCAAAGATTTCTCTTAGCAAGCCTTGAACCGGACCGGCATATTCGAAGAAATCCACAAGTGCATAGGCGCCAACATATGCAGGTATGGCCAGCGGAAAGAAAAGTGAATATTCAAGAATCCTTCTTAATGGAAAATCATATATGGTTACGAGACAAGCAGAGGCAACACCAAATATGCTTGCCAAAACCGATACCAAAATTACCAGATAAATGGTGTTGACAATATATCGTCTGAAAGCACCGTTTTGGATATACTCCTGAAGATCACCACCTCCAAACAATGCTATGTAAACAATTGAACCTATGGGGAGCAAAATAATCAGGCACATTAGTACCATTACCAACCCGATCAGAATTTGTTTGGAAAAATTCATTGTGTAAACCAGAAATTCTTATTTCCTCGACAAATCGAAATTGTTGAATGAATAACACCTTCTTATGTACAAATCCCTTGAAAGCCAAAATATGCGATTTTGGCTTAGTAAATAGACTGGAAAATGTAGCAAAATTCTTTCAAACATCGGGTTTGCCTTTGAACGAGATTGAAACTCATTCCTTGAATTTAAGACATGTATCATGCATGGCCAATGCCAACCACCTCTTATTATCTTGTTCAGGAAATGGATTCTATCGCTTCAATGATTAATTTCTGACAATAGTTATCACTAAACCTATGATCTGCACCTTCTACCAGTTTCATTGCAATATCATTGGAATTGACGTGATTAAGAATTTTCCTCGAAACTGATGGTGAAACATCAACATCATCAAGGCCGTGAAGTAATCTGATGGGACATTGATAGTTTACCTCCTTGTCAAACAGGCGAAATTGCTTTCCGTCCTCCAATAGTTGGGCAGAAATATAATAGGCACCATCTTCATAATCCGATGGTAATTCGACATAACCTTTCCGTGACAAATCCACTCTTTCTGAATCACTCAATCCTTCGTAAATTTCATCGGTAAATTGTACGGCACTGGCAATACCGACAAAACCATGGACCCTGTCAGGGTTTTCATAAGCATAATGCAAACCAATCCATCCTCCCAAGGAAGACCCTACGAGAACTTGTGGACCCAAATCCAACTCCTTGAACATGATATCCACACTGGAATGCCAGTCCTTGATCGTGGTCTCTTCAAATTTTCCCGAGGATTTACCATGCCCGAAATAATCGAATCTCAGATATGACCTACCCATCTCTTGACAATAAGTCTTGAGAGCCATTGCCTTGGTGCCTTCCATGTCGGATTTTAAACCTGGCAGGAATACAATACCCGGTCTACTACCTTCCAGTTTGTCATAGGCCAGATAGGATTTTGAAGTTTCTAATAATGTAATATAGCTTGTCATTCCACCTCTATTCCATTGCAAATTACTGCCTTGATAGTGACTTATTCATAACAGGTAAAGAATAATCTTATTTCCAACCTTTAAAACTCCTTACAATTCCTTATAGTCTACTGATCAAATTTTCCCACAACCGGGTGCATCGTGGGTGCCGAATAGATGAGGATAAGTCAATGACTGACAATATTTCAATTACCTTCCCCGATAATGTTTCAAGACAATATCATAAAGGTATTACACCAGCTGAAATCGCACGATCCATCTCTCCTTCACTGGAGAAGAAGGCTGTATCAGCGCTTGTCAATGAAACCCATTGGGACCTTCAATGGCCCATTAATTCTGATTCAACCATCGAAATCAACCAAATGGGGGACAATCCCTATTCCCTTGAACTCATACGACACGACTTTGCTCATGTGATGGCCCGTGCTGTCCAGGAATTATGGCCGGAAACCAAGGTC
>CAZHIL010000146.1:0-7745 GCA_964532985.1 uncultured Albidovulum sp.
TCCTTGCACATGCTTGGGAACAAATGGAACAGGGCGGTCGCAAGAAGGGACCGATGCCTCCAAAATACCTTCCTTTGTATGAGGGGGAGAATATTGTCAAATAATACTGCATTGGATTTTAGGGTCGGTCTGATTGGATGCGGCCGAATAAGTGACATATACCTTCAAACTCTGGCTGGAGTACCCGGACTTGAAGTTGTGTCCTGTTCCAGCCTTGACATTGACGAGAGCCGGGCCAAAGCCGCTCATCATGGCATTCCAAAGGCATGCCAGGTCAATGAGGTAATTGAGGACAAAACCATAGATTGTATCCTTAACCTCACAATTCCCACAGCTCATGCTGAAATCACCCGGAGGGCATTGAATGCCGGTAAGCATGTCTATTCGGAAAAACCTTTTGTTACTGAATTGAAAGACGGGTATGAGCTACTGGAATTGAGCAAATCACGACGATTGAAATTGGGAATTGCCCCAGATACCTTTCTTGGAGGACGATGGCAGACCGTTCGACGACTTATTGATGAGGGCGTGATTGGACGCCCCACCGGAATAATGGCTCATGTGGGCACACATGGAACTGAACGTCATCACCCCAATCCTGATTTTTATTATGGGATCGGTGGGGGACCATTGTTGGATTTGGGTCCTTATTATCTGACTGCAATGGTTTTTTGCCTTGGCCCCATTTCAAGGGTTTCAGGAATCTCCAACAGAGCTTTCGACCGGCGTCAGATCGAGAATGGTCCACGTAATGGGGAATGGATGAATGTTGAGGTTGATACCCATACCTTGAGTCTGTTGGAATTCTCTAGTGGTGCTATCGGCTCTTTGACAGCAAGCTTTGATGTATGGGATAGTGAAGCCCCTCGATTTGAAATCTATGGAACAGAGGGAGTGATCACGATTCCAGATCCCAACCCAGTTCACGGTGCCAATATTTTTCACGGCCCGGTATGGGTTCGGACTCGAGAAACAACACGTTGGCCATATCAGCCACCACCAGGCGGGCGTGATGAGTGGCAATTGATTGAAAACAAACATGGATTCAACCGGGATAGTCGGGGAATAGGGCTGGTGGATCTGGCAATTGCGGTTCGTGATGACCGCTCTGTCCGAGCAAATGGTGATTTGGCTTTCCATGTTTTTGAAGTTATGGACAGTATTAACAAGGCTGCCCGAGAAGGAAAATACCAAGAGATAAGGAGTTCATGCCAGAGACCTGAACCTTTGTCCGAAAATTCCTCCCTTTATAGCCTATTATCTGTGGATTGAAATTAATGGCCATTGAACACATTGAAATTGCGACTCCCTTTCTGGGATTAAGGTATGTGACTGATGAATCCACCTTGGAAGTCACAAATCGATCCATCGTCCTGAACGTATCAACAAAACCAGTCAGGGTCGAAGAGCAGTGCCTGAATCATTTGCAATCAGCAATCTTGGCTAATATTACCTTGCATGACATAGAACAAGCAATCATTGTCGACAGGTTTGATGCCCATGAAAATGATGAGATTCTCTGTAGTAAAATACGACAGGTCTGGCCAACCGCGTACGAGGTCAGGGGAGAGGAGAGACTAAGAGGCATAGAGCATTACATGTCTCCCAAAATGTTTATTGATAACCTGGCTCTTACTTTTTATCATTCAGCATCTGTACCATTGAATGTCGGTTTACATAAAGATCATCCATTCTGTCCGGTACCGGGATTTCGGGAGGTACACACGCAAATCATTGGATACGGCAAGATGCAGCAATGCAGGGAACGGGACCCAGCAACGGTTTATTTGGAAGAAATGATAGCTCCAGGTAACACGCATAGACCAATGTATGATGCCTCTGGAAACTATCCCTGGCATCAGTACGATACCATAACCCAAAGTATTTTCCTGGCAGTGGAAATCTTGCCGGAAGGTGCAATCTTACCTAAAGATGGAGATTGAAATGTCGGGAAATTTGTTCCCAAAAGAGTTTGATTTCAGGGATTCATATCCCAAATTAAATCGCCGGTTGCGGCTTGGTGTCGTAGGCGGAGGCCGTATTTCAGCAACACAGGCTATGGCTGCCAGAATGACCGGGCTGTGGGAAATAGTTGCCGGTGCTCTTTCTTCAGATCCTGTAAGGTCTCGTGAACGTGGCAAGGACTGGCTTATCTCCCCTGAACGCAGCTATTCATCTTTCAAGGAAATGGCCAAGATGGAAAGCTCCCTCGTTGATGGTGTTGATGCGGTCATGATTACCACGCCGAACAACTTGCATTTCCCGGCTTCCGAAGCATTTCTTGATACAGGAATCAACGTAATATGCGACAAGCCTCTAACCAATACAGTCAATGAGGCCCAACAGCTGGAAGTATTAGCAGGCAAAAGCGGGTGCGTGTTCGGAGTGGGCTATGTCATGTCCTGTTTTCCGATGATCAGGCAGGCGCGTGAAATCGTTGCCAAGGGTGAGCTAGGGATTATAAACCAAATTCACGTTGAATTTCTCCAGGACTGGATGATACCAGAAAATGTGGTTGAAGCGTCACACGTCAAATGGCGATTGGATCCTGAAATTACCGGACAGACGAGTTGTGTGGGAGATATAGGTACCCATGCCGCTCATCTTGCGAGTTTCGTATCTGGATTGTCTTTGACAGACCTCAGGGCAGAATTTCATGTATGCGGAACGCCGAAATTATTGGAGGATACTGTGTTCATGTTTACCCGCTTTACCGGAAATATTCCTGGCACATTAATGGCAACCCGTCTTGCGCCTGGCAAACGCGGTGGTTTGCTCTTGCGGATATTTGGCTCCAGGGGTGGTCTTGAATGGGATTTGGAAAACGCCGAAACTCTCAAATACTATTGTTATGGTAAACCCGACCAAATCATTACTCGTGGACATGGCCACGGGGTAAGCAAGGAAACCGAACGTCTGATTCGTACAGGTCGTGGTTTCCCTGAGGGCATTATCGAAGCCTGGGCAAATCTATATTCCGAGTTTGCCCTGGCAGTGGCTGCGAGACATGACGACCTGAAATTACCAGAGGGTTGGGGTGATTTTCCCAAAGTATCCGAAGGGGCATTAGGTGTACGTTTTATTGATGCATCAGTTCGTTCAAACCGGAATGGAGGCAAATGGACAGAAGTATGATTTAAAATTAAATATTTTTTAATTAATATATGGTATTTTTCGACATATATGTTTATAATAATATTTACCGATATTATTCGAATCAAACAAAATGTCAAAGTTTGCTACCCTATCATCAGAAGAATCAATCTTTTCTCTGTCTCACCTGACGTTAATAGGAGCAACACCGGTTGAATTGGTTTACATAGCAGCTAGGGCAGGTTATGATGCTGTCAGTCCTCGCTTTATACCAATAAGAGTACCAGACGAATTTTTAGAATCTCCTTTAGACAAGGCACAGGTACAGGCGTTTAAAACAGCCTTGACAACAACAGGTATTCAAGTCCTCGACATTGAGTTGGCCAGAATCACCGAGGACGTCGATCCTTGTAGTTTTGAACCGGCACTTGAGATAGGTGGCGAGATAGGTGCCAAGCACATGATCATGTCTGCCTGGACCAACAGCCGGGACGACCGTGATTATCTTATCGATGTCTACAGCCAAACCTGTGACCTTGCTATGCCATACGGTCTGACCGTTGAACTCGAATTTCCCAGTTTTTCACGGTTACGAACACTTGATGAGGCATTGGATATTGTTCGTGCTTCTGACCGACCAAATGGAGGAATATTGGTTGATACCCTATACCTGCACCTAAGTCGTGTTGACCTTGGAGAACTCCTGCATGTACCATCAGAACTCCTCCATATGATTCATATATCAGATTGTTTGCCGGGTATAGCTGATACCCAGGTCGGCATGATCCAACTTGCCAGGGACGCAAGACTTTACCCTGGAGAAGGCTGGATTGACTTCAATGGCATCATCGAACGAATGCCACCTGTAAACTATTCCATTGAATTGCCTAACCGGACTAGACTGGCCGAACTTGGATACGAAGAACATGCTCGCCGTTGTCTGTTGCATGCTAAGAATTCCTTTGGAAAATCACGATCAAAGCGCCGTTTGCAAACTTCAACAATGTCTAAGTCCAAAGAGGAAAAAAATGAGCAGGCAACTTACTGAAAAAGATAAATTGAGTATTGCAGAAATGCTGTCTCGTTCCCATGATGCCATGGGTGAAATCGAAGATTGGTCTCAGGAAATGCTGGATCGCCTAGTTCAAGCAATCGGGTGGTACGCAGGCAACGAACAAACCTTTACCCGTCTTGCATATATGGGTGTTGATGAGAGTGGTATTGGTAACCGGGAAGGGCGTCCAGCCAAGAGATTCAAGATTCAAGGTGTCCTTCGAGACGTGCTTCGTCAGAAATCCACCGGCATTGTTGAAGAGGACCCCGAGAAGGGTATCGTGAAATATGCCAAACCTGCAGGTGTGATTGCCTCGCTCATACCTATGACAAACCCGGCTCTCACGCCACCGGTAACTGCCATTTTTGCAGCGAAAGCGCGTGATGCAGTGATCTTTTCCCCACATCCGCGAACTGCAGGTACTACAAGTGAAATGGTCGAAATGATTCGTTCCGCCTGTCATGCGGTAGGAGCTCCAAGGGATTTGTTTCAGGTCATTCGCAATCCTTCGATCCCACTTACCCAACACCTGATGGAAACATGTGACCTTATCATGGCCACCGGTGGGAAACCCATGGTAAAGGCTGCCTACAGTTCTGGAAGCCCTGCTTATGGCGTGGGAGCAGGGAATTCTACCATTATAATTGATGAAACAGCAGATCTGGATATTGCTGCCACAAATATTCGAATATCGAAAACTTCCGATTTTGGTTCAGGGTGTTCTGCAGATGGCAACATCCTGATACAAAGTTCAATCTACAAGGAAATGATCAAGGCACTTGTGGCCGAGGGAGGGTATTTATGCAATGAGAAGGAAAAAATACTTCTTCAAAAAGTAATGTGGGACCAGAAAGGGCGTCGTACATTTCCAACCATCGCTTGCCCCCCACAGCAAACCGCACGGGAAGCAGGGTTTGCAATACCAGAAAGTAGCAAATTCCTGATGGTCGACAATCACGGAATGATTGGTAAAGAATACCCATTCTCAGGTGAAAAGCTGACTACTGTAATGGCTCTTTATCAATACAAGGATTTTGCTGAAGCCTTGACGACCGTCCAAAGGATTCTAACAAATGGTGGTAAAGGTCATTCATGTGGAATTTACAGCCATGATGATGAAAACATTAACGCCCTGGCCCTAGTAGCTCCTGTAAGCCGTATTATGGTTCGCCAACCTCAATCGAAGGCAAATGCTGGTAGTTTTACCAATGGAATGCCAATGACCAGTTCTCTGGGCTGTGGGACCTGGGGTGGCAACATCACCAATGAAAATGTTAATCTCAAGCATTTTATGAATTACACTTGGGTCAGTCGGCCCATCCCGGAGGACAGGCCCGATGAACGGGAGCTCTTTGGAGAATTTTTTGGACAAAAGGTTGAGAAACAATGAATAAAACTGTCGCCGAACATCTTGTTGACTATTTGGAACACCGAGACATAAAGCATGTATTCGGTCTTTGCGGTCACACCAATATTGCCGTATTGGCAGCAATGGCCGATAGCCCAATCGAATTTGTCTCCGTACGTCATGAACAGGTCGCCAGTCATGCGGCAGATGCCTACGCACGGGTGTCTGGCAAGGCCTCGGTTGTGTTGTCTCATCTTTCGCCGGGCTTGACCAATTGTGCCACAGGGGTAGCCAATGCGGCATTGGATTGCATACCAATGGTTGTAATTGCCGGGGATATCCCGACACATTATTACGGCAAACACCCTCACCAGGAGGTGAACCTGCATGCAGATGCGGCGCAATGGGAGATCTATCGACCATTCGTCAAAAGGGCATGGCGAGTTGAACGAGCTGATTTGATGGCAGAAATTCTTGAGAAGGCCTTTCATCTTGCCGAGAGTGGTCAACCGGGGCCAGTATTGGTTGATGTCCCGATGGATATATTTTCACAGACCATCTCTGCAAAAAGTTTTGAGAAGGTCAAGACGAACACCCGGTCATTGATAAAACCTTCAATTGATGATGCTACTGCCGAGCGAATTATTGAACAATTGGCCAAAGCCCAATCACCACTGGTTTATGTCGGGGGAGGTATACTGCTTTCGTGTGCCTGCGAAGAACTTGGTCAATTTGTCGAGCATATGGGATTACCGGTAGCTCATTCGCTCATGGGCAAGGGAGCATTACGTGATGATCATCCTTTGGTACTTGGTATGTCCGGTTTTTGGGGAACCGAACTGGTCAACCAGTCCTGCTTGAATGCCGATTGTATTTTGGCCATAGGTACTAGGTTCAAGGAAGCGGATTGTTCCTCATGGTATCAGGGCTATACCTTCAACATTCCCGATTCCAAGTTAATCCAGATTGATATAGAACCCCAGGAGATTGGCCGGAACTATCCAGTGGAGATAGGTGCAATTGCTGATGCTAAGATTGCTCTAGGTGTACTGAATCGTGTTGCCAGACAAATTTATCCCAATGGTTTTTCCAACAATGCGTTGAAACGGAAAATCACTGAATTCCGTAAAGGTTTCAAGGAAAGCAACAGGGAGATGGAGGAAAGCAACGCATTTCCCATGATGCCCGAACGAATATTGGCCGAAACCCGAAGAGTATTACCCGAAAATGCAATAATCACAACTGATGTCGGGTGGAATAAGAATGGTGTTGGTCAACAATTCGATATTCTTGAGCCGGGCTCGATCTTAACCCCAGGAGGCTTCGCCACCATGGGCTTCGGGCCCCCGGCAGCAATTGGTGCAAAACTGGCTGCTCCCGATCGCGTGGTGATAAGTTTGGTTGGTGATGGTGGGTTTGGCCAGAACCCGTCAATGCTGGCAACAGCAGTTGAAATTAATTTGGGAATTATCTGGCTGGTTATGAACAACAATGCTTTTGGAACCATTGCAGGCCTGCAAAAGGCCCATTACGGATTGACTTATGGTACCACTTTTCCAGGTAATCTAGCCAATGCAGAGATCAAGCCAAACTATTCTGAAATTGCCCGTGCCTATGGGGCTGAAGGGATAAGAATAACATCAGCGGATGAATTGCAGCCAACTTTGACAGCAGCGATTTCCAGCGGCAAACCGACAGTTATAGACGTTCCGATGATCAACAATCCAACGCCCACTACCGGTCATTGGAACATCTTGGATATATACTCTCCCGACAAGTCTATTTCGCATGTTGCAACCTGATAAAACATGATCAAAAAGCCATTGGAACAATCAAAATACCAAAACTTTGAACCTGCTGTATTTTTGTTGGTATATACTGTGGTAAAGTTGGTAATGACTCATGCAAAGGCCTTGACTTAAGTTTCCGAAACCTGCAGCAACCAGGTTTTGCCCTGATCAAAACGTTATAGGCGATTTTCAAACTGCTTCGAGAGTGTGAGCAAGCCCGTTGCGTATGTGATCTTCAAGATATCGTTTTGCGCTCTCTGCATCTCGTTCAAGAGCAGCATTAAAAATCGCGCGGTGTTCTTCCACCGCAGATTCACCTCTATAAGAGAGCATCAGCATCTGATAACGCAAATATTTGTCATAAAGTATCGAATGTAGTGTTAATAGGTTCATTGAATTACAGGCTTCAATCAATGCCAAGTGGAACTCCCAGTCATATCGCTTCCAGAGTTCCCTCTCC
>CAZHIL010000147.1:0-4156 GCA_964532985.1 uncultured Albidovulum sp.
GGTTTTGGCAGAAGGATTACGGCCGATATATTCCAGTATTCGTATCAATCCAGCCTTGTCGATTACTGGGCCAATATCATTGAACATGATCCCAGCGATTCTAGAAGCATCCAGATTGGCCATGACTATGGCAATCATACCCCCACGAGAAGTTCCGATTATGGGAGCAGAGGAAATTTCCAGCAAATCCATAAGAATCAGAATATCTCGTGCCTCGACAAGGGCATTGTAGTTATCAGGATTACTGTCCCATTCCGATTGCCCCCTTCCCCGGTAATCCGGGCAGATTAGGGCATATTCCCTAATGTTTTGGGCAAGATAATTAAAATCGGATGAATTGCGAGTAACTCCGGGAAGGCACAGGACAGGCAATCCTCCTTTGTTCCCCTTAATTGTATAGGACAAACGGAGTCCATCGCTTGATTGGTAATATGAAGTCATAGTTTTTTGGCCAGAGAAGGTATTTTCACCAGGGATGACAAGATAAAATCAGGGGTCCAGGGAAAACGGTCAACGGGATCATTCAATCGATTGGCCCAAGCCGACAAAAACCCAAATCCCTTGGCAGCTGCCGCATCCCAACCATTTGAAGAAACGAACAATACTTCCTCGGCCTGACAATTGTAATGTTTCAACACCAAATCATATACGCGGGAGGCTGGCTTGAATATTCCGACCTCCTCGACACTCAATTGCATCTCCAAATAATCACCAATTCCGGAAGCATCAATTGCCGATTGCAACATGGCAGGAGACCCGTTTGACAATATAACTGCAGGGAGTGGCAATTCTTTCAGTTTTGCCAGTATCTCAGGCACTTCAGGATAAACTTCCAATTCCTTGTAAAGTTCAAGCAGTCTGGACCTTAATTGCCCGTCATTATGAAGATTGGACTTCTCCAATGCCCATTCCAGGCTTTCGCAGGTAACATTCCAAAAGTCAGTATGTTCCCCGGTAATGGCCCTTATCCAAGTGTATTGGAGCTGCTTCAAACGCCAATTTTCTGCAACGGTCCGGCTAATATTCATTCCTGACTTCTTGTCATAATCCTCAAGGGCTATTCTTGCTGCCGAAGATAAATCAAACAAAGTACCATAGGCATCAAAAGCACAAACTTTTATTGGCATCAGGAGTTCCTTCAAATTTGTTCAGATAAGGAATAAAAGGTTTTGCATTGGCCGATTGTAACCAATGACAAATTTAACCAAGAGGTTAAAAAATACAATCAGATACAAACGTTTGTTGCTTGTTCCATGCAAGATTTGCCCTGGTTATTTTTTTACCGTAATTAGTTTAGTGACGAGAGAATAATAATGTTTTTCAGTTATAGACATTCGTTCGTATGAATAATCGTGGGACCACATGGCAAGAATATGAGATTGAAATAATTGTAAGTGATTATTTGGAAATGCTCAGGTTGGATTTGGAGGGAAAAAGTACAACAAGGCCGAAAGAAACAGAATCCTACAGAGAAAATTGGATCGGACCAAAGGTTCAATTGAATACAAGCATCAAAACATCAGCGCCGTCATGGACAGACTTGGTCTGCCCAGTATTCAGGGTTACAAACCAGCGAGTAATTATCAGGCAAGGCTTTTTGAAATTCTGGAAAGTCAGTTGAAGAAAGGTAATCTATTGGAAGAAATTTCCAGGCCGGGGGAATTTAAGGAACCTCAAACCGGTATCCAGTTTGATTCTCCTCCACCAATCAACAGATATCCAAAGAAGATTGATCCAAAGATTCAGCATGTTGTCAGAAAGTATGATGCTACAAAACGCGATGTAAGAAACAGGGAATTAGGCGAAGCAGGCGAACAATATGTTTATCTTGCTGAGAGAAAAAAATTGTTGCACGAAGGTAAGAATAAACTTGCTGATAGAGTAAGGTGGGTATCGAAGGAAGATGGAGATGGAGCGGGTTACGACATTCTGTCTTATACATTGGAAGGTGAAGAAAGATGGCTCGAGGTAAAAACGACAATAGGCTCCATACGAGCAGGTTTTTGGATCACCCAAAATGAACTTGCTGTTTCTAATGAAAATCCGGATATCTACCGATTGGTTCGCCTTTTTGATTTCAGACGCAAGCCAGGTGCATTTAAACTAAAGCCGCCATTGAGAGACCATGTAAATCTTCATCCAACTCAATATTATGCAAGTTTTTAATTTGCCTAGTATAACCTCCTTTTTTCATCTGTATTTCACCCCTTTTCAATATCCATAATGAGGGTTGGGAAACAATTTCAGATCAGGGTGAATATAAATTATTATCAATATCAGGCATTGAATAACCCGGATTCTTTTTCTGCTCCAGCGCTCAGGACGGTTTCCTTATATTTTAGTATCTGGTCATAGAGCTCCAATTCTCCATGGCCGAAAAGGGTAGAGGGTGGGGCAACATTTATCCAGTTCTTACATGAATCCGTTCCCCGAACCAACATGGCATAATCCGAACCCGGTGCATCACGAACAAGGTCAGGTGTTACATATCGAATAACGATTGCAATTCTTCGATCATCGGAATGGTTCGGGCCTGATGCATGAAACATCCTACCGTGGTGAATAGACATCTCACCCGGGCGTAAAATATCAAGAACGGCATCTTTCTCATCGACATCTACAGCAATTTCCTGTCCGCGAGACAACAGATTGTCCTCATCGAAAGTATCTTTATGAGGAACCAGTTGCTGTTTGTGGGAACCTGGAACGAACCTCATGCAACCGGAAGCTTCGGTAACATCCGATATGGCAAGCCAGGCAGAAGCCTGAAGGTCTGATCCACCCATTCCCCAATAGGTCAGATCCTGATGCCAGGTAACAATTTTTTCCGATTGTGGTTCCTTGATGAACAGTTCACAGGACCAGGCCATAAGATTGGGGCCAAGAATACTCTCTATTGCATCAAGAATTGTCTTGGTTTGTGCCACCTTGGCAAGCAGGGGAATGACCAATTCACCATTAACCCTGAAATAGTGGGTCAAATCATGCGGCAACTGCCCATTTGAATAGTCTCTTTCGAGGGCCTCTATTTCATCACGAATCGCTTTTGCATCCTCAATAGAGAATACAACTATCGGTTTGATGAAACCATCCTCATGATAGGTTTCAATTTCCTCATTTGTTAACGAACCTGTCATCCTTATTTCCAATCCAGCAAGAGCAATTAATTATAATAACTTTTTGATTCTCACTATTAACTTTATATGTCAACTGCTTTTTGACCATAGATCAAGTTCTCGGTAGAAAATCTGCAAAAGTTGATAATCCAGTATATAATTCGAAGTACAATAACCCTCCCGATTTATTTAACTTTGTGTAAATTCAAGGTCCCGTTTTAGGGCAGGACTAATCAATTCTTGTGGATAAAATGGTGAAATCAATCAATTAGTCATTTAAGTAAATGAAACTAGGGTGTGGACTCAATTAATTGCTGTCTTGTCATTCTGCGCAGCAAGTATCGTGTCACGGTCAGCATCACGGTCGAGAGGTAATTGCGTGCCCGCTTGTCATAACGAGTTGCCACGCGCCGGAATTCCTTGATCAGTCCGAAGAAACGTTCGATCCTGTTGCGGTTCCTGTAAAGTGCCATGTCAATCATCCATGGGTTTTTCCTGTTGGCCTTTGGTGGAATTGCCACCAGCCCCTTGGCTGCCTTGATACGGTTCAGGATGTCGCCACTGCCATGGGCTTTGTCGGCAATGACGGTGGTCCCGGGCGACAGGCCGGAAAGAAGTTTTCCCGCCTGGGTGCAGTCAGCACGCTGGCCCGGTGTCAGATGCATGGCAACGGGAGTGGCATTGCCGTCCGTCATCACATGGATCTTGGTGGTCAATCCGGACCTGCTCCTGCCCATCTCCCGCGGTTCGCCATCCCGACGGGAGCCGGCTCCATGCTTGTGGACACGGACACCCGAGGAATCAATCATCCGGGTCTCCAGGCGGGAAGACCCATCGCCATCGGAATCATCGTCATCATCCCCACGGGCAGCCGCCAAAAGACCCTCCATGATCCGGGACCAGGTGCCGTCCTTGCTCCACCGGTTGTAACGATTGAAGCAGGTCGTGTACGGACCGTAGAGCTCGGGAAGGTCTCGCCATGGTATACCCGAGCGGAGAACAAGGAAAATGCCATTCATGACCTGACGGTCATTCTTTCG
>CAZHIL010000148.1:0-5557 GCA_964532985.1 uncultured Albidovulum sp.
TCCGGGATTGTTTATCTGCATCAATTTCTCTTGATACAAATGTAGTTGATAACGAATCTGCCAAAGATACCCACGTCGGTTTACTGGAAAACAAAGGAAAAAGGCAACAAGACCAAAAAGCCATAGAGGAACTTTCAGAAATAACTGCTCAAACTATCAACGAATTGCCATTTTACAAAGATGCTGACTTGATTTGCTCGGTACCACCAGGCCCAAGCAAAGACTTTGATCTGCCGAGTAGAGTGACATCTTTGGTGAGTTCAAAAGTAGGAAAAAAAGATGTAACAGGTGGTTTTGTTTATAATGGGCTGAAATCATCTGTGAAGAAATCGACATTTGATGAGAAGTGGGATGTATGGGAAAAGGCTCAAGTATCTTTTAAGAATAGTGCTGAATTAAATGTGAATGATAAATCGGTCATTCTTATTGACGATAAATACCAGTCAGGTATAACAATTCAATATATCGCAATGAAGCTACAACAAGCCGGAGCATATAAAGTATACGGGCTGAGTTTTGTTAAAACTTTACGTGATACGGATAATGTATAGAACATGAGTTATTTGAACATTGAAAATAAATATCTTGATAGGAGGCCTATTAGGGCCGAACTTGATAGTGATCTATATCCAGAACGAATAAAAATAATCTTGGGAAACAAAGCACCAAAGCATTTGGATATGTTAGGCAACACTGACCTGTTGAACATGGCCGGTTTGGGATTTAGTGGATCACGCAAATCAAGTCCCAAGGGCTTAGAGATAGTACAGGATTGTGTTGATCAGGTGATAAAAAACAATGTAATTATTGTTTCTGGAAACGCATCTGGTGTAGATTTTGCAGCCCATTACAATTGCCTCAAAGCTGGTGGCAAAACCATCTTTGTTCTTCCTGAAGGCATCAATCATTTTAGAATCAAGAAAGCATTGCAGACAGTCTGGGATTGGGAACGCGTTTTAGTCATAAGTCAATTTGAGCCAGATGAACCTTGGAAGGCATTTAGGGCCATGGCCCGCAACCAACTGATCATCGCTCTCAGTCGTGTAATGATTGTGATTGAGGCTGATGTAAAAGGTGGAACTATGAATACAGGAAAAGCAACCCTTAAATCTGGTCTGCCGTTATATGTTGCCCAATTTCAAGACATGTCTTTTGTTGCTCGTGGGAATAAGCTTTTACACGATATGGGGGCTTTAAAACTGTCAAAAAACAGATCAACCAACCGCGCTGACCTTACCAATGTTTTTGAAAGCATTAAAGAAGACAAGATACTAAAACAAATTCCTCAGCAGTTGGAATTACTATAATCAAGAATTTGAAGAAAAAAGAATAAATACACCTATTCTGGGTTATTATGTATTTTAACACGATCTTCCACCAAGACGTCAGATTACAAGACCGAAATTTTGTAACTAAACTAATGTCTCTGGTTTTGTTTTTTCCTGATTGAACTAATCCTCTTTACAGTTTTGTGTTCGATACAATAAAGACTGGAAATCCTGATAAAGGAATTAGATTAGGCAACCAGAATTCCTGTCACCAAAATAGACCTGTCATTTGGTCGGGTATTTCGGTTGAACTAATACATGGTCCTGGTTATGAAACTTTGAATTTTGTCTTGCACTCTCATAATTCATTTATGGAAGAATTGACTTTTCTTGATTTCATTCAAATTCTGGAGCGCACTAATGCCTGATCAACAACAAAAAAACAAAAAGCTCACCGAACAATTCAGAAAGGCAATGTATGACTTTAATCCGATTCAGGTACTGGGTAGTTTAAAAAGTTGCTTTGCCAAAGATACTCCCATTTATCTGGCGACTCCGTTTGAGACACTCAATGATGTAGAGGAATTCTATCTGAAGGCGTTGCATCCACTTTATGAGGCAATCCCGGATCTGGAAAGAAGGGAATTGATCGTTCTATCCAACAGGTCCCAGCTGGATCAGGATTGGGTAGGTGTTTGCGGTTATTATACGGGCGCATTCAAAAAGCCTTGGCTGGAGATACTGCCAACAGGACATCAGGTTTCCATGAGGTTTCATGAATTTTACCGTGTCGAGGAAGGCAAGGTTATCGAAATGCAGGCCTTATGGGATATACCCGAACTGATGATGCAAGCCAATAGCTGGCCATTGTCCCCAAGTCTGGGGCGGGAGTGGCATGTACCGGGACCCTCAACACAGGATGGGTTGGCCATCAATGATGACGACCGGAGTAGAAGTGAGGAGAGCCTTGCCCTTGTTTCCGAAATGCTGGCCAAGCTTGGAGAATTTGCAAAGGGTGGTGTCGAGGCCATGCAACTAGATCGTTATTGGCATCCAAGATGCAGTTGGTACGGACCATCGGGAATCGGAACTTGCAGGGGGATAGAAGGGTTCAGAAACTGGCATCAGATACCCTTTCTCAATGCAATGCCTGATCGTCTTGGGGCCTTGGGCAAGGGGAATTTGTTCGCCGAGGGAGATTATGTCGGTTTTACGGAATGGCCCGGCATGAAAATGACCATATCAGGTGATGGGTTTCTTGGTATAGCTCCCTCAGGTCAGAAAATCACCATGAGAAGCCTGGATTTCTGGCGCTGCGAAAATGGCATGATAAGGGAAAACTGGGTCTTGGTGGACCTCCTTCATGTCTATGCCCAGATTGGTGTAGATGTTCTTGCCCGAATGAGAGAGTTCAACAAGGCCAGACAAGTACATCTACAGTAAAGCGGAATAGTTGTTACAGGAATTTACTCCGCTTTGATAAATTCAATTCTGGTTGGCAGGTAATCAGTAAACCACAACCGATCTTATGGATTCTCCTGCATGCATCAGATCGAAACCGCTGTTGATATCACCCAAATCCAACTGGTGGGTAATCATAGGATCAATCTGGATTTTTCCTTCCATGTACCAATCAACGATTTTGGGAACATCTGTTCGCCCTCTGGCGCCACCGAAAGCAGTGCCCTTCCAGACTCTGCCGGTTACCAGTTGAAAAGGCCTGGTTGCAATTTCAGCACCAGCTGGAGCCACACCAATTATGATCGATTCTCCCCAACCCCGGTGAGCACTTTCGAGGGCAACCCGCATGACATCGACATTGCCTGTGCAGTCAAAGGTATAGTCCGCTCCTCCCATAGGGTCGGATTTCGTCTGGGTTAAGCCAACCAGATATGATACCAGATCGCCATCAACTTCAGTTGGGTTGACGAAGTGGGTCATGCCGAATTTTTCACCCCATTCCTTTTTGCCCGGATTGACATCAACACCAACGATCATATCGGCACCAACGAGTTTCAAACCCTGAATGACATTCAATCCGATACCACCAAGACCGAAGACAATTGCATTGGCTCCCGGTTCGACTTTGGCTGTATTCATGACAGCACCAATGCCGGTTGTAACTCCGCAACCAATGTAACAGATCTTGTCGAAAGGTGCATCTTCCCTGACTTTGGCAACGGCAATTTCCGGCAGAACAGTATGTTGGGAGAAGGTTGAACAACCCATGTAATGGAGTATTGGATCTCCATCCATCGTTGAAAACCTTGAAGTTCCGTCAGGCATCAATCCCTGACCCTGGGTTGCCCTTATTGAGGTACAAAGATTTGTTTTCCTGGACAGGCAAGATGGGCAGGTTCGGCATTCGGGTGTATACAGGGGGATAACATGGTCTCCCTTGGTGACGGATGTCACTCCTGGACCGACATCAACTACAATTCCTGCACCCTCATGTCCCAGGATGGATGGGAACAGACCCTCTGGGTCGGCTCCGGACAGGGTAAATTCGTCCGTGTGGCAAATCCCAGTGGCTTTGATTTCAACCAGTACTTCACCTTGTTTTGGTGGAGCAAGATTAACATCCATTATTTCCAAGGGCTTGTCTGCTTCTATGGCAACTGCTGCTTTTGTCTTCATTGTATTGTTCTCCCTGTATATGGCTTTCAGCATTCTTTAGAGGTTTTAATGGAAATAATATAGAAATTTTCCCACTAGGCAATTACCAAATTTGGCAATTCTTCCAAACTGTGCTTTCCCGTTGCTTCCTAATACCACTTAGAACATTTGGTGAGGTTTACAGACCGATACTCCTGATTTTATTATTTGTATGTCCCCGCTCAGCATTACCTCACCTAATATTTACGTTGGAACCAAGCAAGGAGAGTATCATGAAAGACCCGATGTGATACGAAGCCGAACAATATATCCGTGCATCGGACGTTCTTTCTTTAGCACTTCAGGGTCAATAACAACCGATTCAGGGAATTTGAGTTCAGGTCTGTTCAATATCGCTTGTCTAGCTGTTTGGCGGTTTGTATAAAGAACAGAAATTTACCAAGGTAAAATTTGAGTGAATTACTTGGTTAAATTTCATGAACAAAGGAGTGATTATGTCATATATTCTGGCAATTGATCAGGGTACAACTTCATCCAGGGCAATATTGTTCGATAAGGAGTTCAATCCGGTTTCAACCTCCCAAAAGGAATTTGATCAACATTATCCAAATTCAGGATGGGTTGAACACGACCCGAAGGATATTTGGAAAACAACCATTGCAACCTGTCAAAAGGCTCTCAAAGGTCGAGACACCTCAAAAATACTGGGTGTGGGAATAACCAATCAAAGGGAAACCACCCTGGTTTGGGACAGAAACACAGGTCAACCGGTTTACAATGCCATTGTCTGGCAGGACAGACGTACTTCCGATTATTGTTCCAAACTCAAGGAAAAAGGCTTGGAACCGGAAATTACCGAGAAAACAGGCCTGTTGCTGGATCCTTATTTTTCGGCTACCAAAATAAGGTGGATATTGCAGAATGTTGAAGGGGCACTGGAAAAGGCTAAAGCAGGAGAATTGCTCTTTGGTACGGTTGATACTTATTTGATCTGGAAACTGACCGGCGGCAGGGAACATGTAACCGACATTACCAATGCATCCAGAACATTGCTGTTCAACCTTGCCGAGGAAAAATGGGATCAGGATCTTTTGGATCTTTTTGAAATACCCCGATCCATGCTGCCGGAAGTAAGGGAATGTGCCTCTGAATTTGGTACAACAGAAGAACAGCATTTTGGGGTTGAACTTCCCATCAGGGGTGTTGCCGGAGACCAACAGGCAGCCACGATAGGACAGGCATGTTTTAACCCTGGAATGTTGAAGGCAACCTATGGCACAGGTTGTTTTGCATTGCTAAATACAGGCGATACCCTTGTACCTTCCAAAAACAGGCTGTTAACTACCATTGCCTATAAAATAGATGGTAAAATACACTATGCACTTGAAGGTTCGATTTTTATTGCTGGAGCAGTTGTTCAATGGCTTCGCGATGGATTGCAAATAATCAGTGATGCTGGTGAAACCCAAGCCCTTGCCTCGGAAGCAGACCCACAACAGGATATCATTCTGGTTCCGGCCTTTACCGGTTTGGGTGCACCTTATTGGGATTCCGAATGCCGTGGGGCTCTGTTCGGGATTACCAGAAATACCGGGCCCAAAGAGTTGTCAAAGGCAGCATTATCCAGTGTAGCCTTCCAGACCGTGGATTTGTGGGAAGCCATGAATATGGAT
>CAZHIL010000149.1:0-4899 GCA_964532985.1 uncultured Albidovulum sp.
GTGACGGTCTGTTCGTCCATAAGGATATTCTGACTGATAATTCCGATATGGCAGGCGTTCGTTGCAACGAACGTAGGTATATCGTTTACCCTTACAAAAAAGACATCTAGCGGAAAATTCTGTGCCTTGCATACGAGCTGATCCTTGCTCTTCAACAGATCAATACCGCATCGTTCCAGCAGAGAACGGGATTCATCTGCCAGTCGACCGGTTTTCTGAATTGCCAAATTGAGGCGAATTTCTTTACTCATTGGAGATCCATTAATTCCTTTGTGTTACTGATAAGTCATACAAGGGATTCATTCAAGATTTGATATGATAAGGAACAGGTAATGGAATACCTTTATTGAAATCTTAATCCGGTTTCTTTTTCGAAACGTTAGAATATCTAGTACTCCTATTGCCTTCGTAAAATACTCAACCTCGTTTTCGAAAATAGTTTCAGTTCCATTAAAAGGGTATTTTTGCATAAAATATGTATATGAATTAAGAATAAGTCCGTAAGACATCTAATGGAACATTAAATCCAGATAATAGTGTGGTTTAAATGCCTAAAAAAATAAGTCGAAAGCAGTTTATGATATACCAAGGAGCAACTTGCGCAAACTGGAATTGGAGTTGGTCGTTTATAAACGAAAAGGACAAAGTGATAATTACTGGAACTTGGGAAGACTATTTTGACAAAGAAAACAAAAAAGCTTTGATTTTCAGCAAGAACTGGGAGTACCGTAGAGGTAGAAAACAATCTTCCTATAATCAAACAAGGGAACATCTTAGACTAATCGAAGAAGAGGGTTACTCACTGAAAACCTTCCTGATGAAAAATTCTGGCAAAACCGGCAATGGTCCAAGGAAGATTAAACATTTTGAGCAAGTGCTCCATGAAAAAATGTTGCTAAGAGTAGGAAGAGATTGGTATGCTGTTGATGATGAATATAAATTAAAATACATACCTGAAGAACTGGGTACTCAAGCCAAATATCTCGAAGGTACGAAAACCAAAATTTATGTAAACAGCTATGAGCGAAACAAAAATGCACGACAAAAATGCCTGAACCATCATGGTTATAAATGTAAGGGATGCCGGTTCGATTTTGAAAGAACTTATGGTTCAATGGGAGCGAAATACATTCATGTCCATCATTTAATACCAATTCACACTATCAAAAAAGAGTATCAAATTGATCCAATCAAAGATTTGGTTCCAATATGCCCAAATTGCCATGCCGTAATCCATAGAAAAAACCCTCCCTTAACTATGGATGAACTCAGAAACCTCATATCTAACAAAATTGAAACCTGACTTGAGCATTGCCTTTAGTAGAAGACAATCAATACGGTCAAAAATTCTTCTGTATGGAGTTAATAAAATAGAAATTAGGTTTAGAACCAGTTCATAAAATTATGGTGGATACAGTAGATAAAGAAACCAGGTCGCGAATGATGGCTGCGATTAGGGGCAAGAATACAAAGCCTGAAATGGTTCTACGCAAGGCATTACATGCCAGAGGTTTTCGTTATCGGTTACATGGAAAGGGTATCTTCGGAAAACCAGATTTGGTTTTAAGAAAATTCAATACAGTAGTATTTGTTCATGGTTGTTTTTGGCATCAACATTCTGGTTGCCGTTATTCATCCATACCATCATCCAACAGGGATTTTTGGCTTAATAAGTTGAATACGAATGTTGCCCGGGACCAGGCAGTTGTTCACAAACTCCTTGAAGCTGGATGGCGGATAGCAACGGTATGGGAATGTTCCTTAAAAACTCAAAATGATGTTGATATATCGGTAGAGAAACTTGCTGAATGGTTGAAAAGCAGTACTTCAGTATTGGAAATTCCATCTTCAACCAGTTATCTGGAGTAATTTGAAGGATTTCGATTCAAACCAATAACCTCGTAATTTACCAAGTACAAAATTATAAATTTTATGGCTGAAATGGAATACAAGCACATATTTGAACCTTTGGATCTGGGGTTTATGACCCTTGAGAATAGAATAATAATGGGTTCCATGCATACCGGGCTTGAGGAAACCAAGGATTGGAACAGAGTAGCTACCTTCTACGCCGAAAGAGCACGAGGAGGTGTAAGCCTCATGGTCACAGGAGGTATTGCTCCCAATAAGGAAGGTACGGTATTCCCCAACGCAGCCGGATTGTTTTCAAGTGAAGACCTGGAAGGGCATAGATTTCTGACTGGTGAAGTTCACAATGCAGGTGGCAAAATTGCAATGCAAATTCTTCATGCAGGTCGATATGCCTATGGCGAGAACTGTGTAGCACCATCACCAATTAAATCACCCATTTCCCCTTTTGTCCCCCATGAACTGGATGAAGAAGGAATTGAAAAGCAAATTGCCGATATCACTGATACTGCCATGAAAGCCAGAGAAATTGGCTATGATGGTGTAGAGATCATGGGATCTGAGGGATACTTTCTCAACCAGTTTCTGGTCAAGCGAACCAACCAAAGAACCGATCATTGGGGTGGCAGTTACGAAAACAGGATGAAACTGCCAATTGAAGTGGTAAAACGGATAGTAAATGCCGTAGGTGATGATTTCCTGGTTATTTATCGGCTTTCCATGATTGATCTTGTTCCTGATGGATCAAATTGGGATGAAGTTGTACTATTGGCTAAAGAGGTCGAAAGAGCTGGAGCCAAGATTATCAATACTGGCATTGGATGGCATGAGGCCAAAATTCCAACCATTGCGACAAGTGTTCCACGTTATGCCTTTTCCTGGGTAACCAAAAAATTGATGGGGAAAATCAACATCCCTATTGTAGCTTCCAACCGTATCAACTCTCCTGAGACGGCAGAAAAACTGCTTGTGGATGGATTTGCTGATCTAGTGTCCATGGCGAGACCCTTCCTGGCAGATGCAGACTTTGTTAACAAGGCCAAAAGAGGTCAATCAAAACTCATTGCACCTTGCATTGCCTGTAACCAGGCCTGCCTAGATCATACTTTCAACATGAAAATATCCACTTGTCTGGTAAATCCCAGATCCTGTCATGAAACTGAACTGAATTATGATTCAGCCACAGACCCAAAAAGTATCTGTATTGTTGGCGCAGGGCCTGCTGGCTTGGCTGCTGCAATCACAGCTTCCTTACGAGGACATATGGTTACTCTATTTGAGAAAGATGCCAAAATTGGAGGACAATTGCAGTTGGCCAGCAGAATTCCCGGCAAGGAGGAGTTTATAGGTTTGCTGGAATGGTACAATACCATGTTGTCTGAGGCAAAAGTAAAACTTGTCCTTGGATCAAGCCCCGATTACAAGGATTTGTTGGAGTTTGATCACATAATATTAGCAACTGGCGTAAAGCCAAATATACCTCAAATCAAAGGTTTGGATCAATCCAACGTAGTTACCTACAATGAATTGATTTGGGATGAATTTGACACTGAGTGTACAACCTTTGCAATTGTTGGTGCTGGAGGTATTGGGTTTGATGTTGCTGAATATTTATCCCAAGAAGGTGATAGCCCTACCTTGGATATAGATTCCTGGAAAAAACACTGGGGCGTAACTGATCCGGAAACGCATCGAGGTGGCATAATTCCGGGTCCCCCAAAACCTATACCGATAAACAGAAAAATTACCTTGATGCAAAGAAGCAGTAGCCGGATTGGTAGGAAGTTGGGAAAAACGACTGGATGGATTCATAGATCATCCCTGCAAATGAAGGGTGTAAGGATGATGGCAGGTGTTACCTATGATAAAATTAACGAAAAAGGGATTTTGATTACAAACCACGAGGGAGAATCCGAGCAAATAGAGGCTGGTACTGTGGTTTTGTGTACAGGTCAAAATCCTGAACAGAGTCTTGCAAATGAGCTCTCCGACATCGGAAGGGAATTTCACTTGATTGGGGGTTCAAAAAATACTGCCGGACTGGATGCCAAAATCGCCATTGACCAAGGTACTCGCTTGGCAGTAACCTTATAATGAATTTTGGAACACTATTATTATCATTGGAGTTAATCGCAAATCGGGGCTTCCCCTGCTTTGATGACTTACTGAGGATATTTTTCCCACCATTTTGGACGAATAGCTCAAAATAAACCTCAATAACTTGAAATCGCTGTTAAATTTTGTATATTATTATACATAAAGTATATAATAATACTCACTAGGATAATATAAATGCGTACATCTATAAATACTGACACAAAAATACCGGATTCCTATATTCCTCTGGATGCACTTAGAGATAACGAGATCAGAAGGGAGTTGTCACCTTCAGCATTTAGATTATTCATCAAATTATGTGATCGTTGGGGATTTGATGAAAACCAACGTTTGGCTTTGTTGGGAGATATACATCGTCAAACTTACCACAAATGGAAAAGGGAAGGTGTAAAATCCCTGAGCCGAGATCAATTGGAAAGAATCTCATTGCTTCTTGGTATCCATAAAGGGTTTGGACTTCTGTTTGCCGATCATGACAGTGCTAGAAGGTGGTTTTTCAGTTTAAACCATGATCTGCCTTTTGGTGGTATTTCTCCATCTGATCACTTGTTTAAGGGCAGTATAAATCACTTGTATGAAGTCCGGCGCTATATTGATGCCTGGAGAGGAATGAAGTGATGATGGCAAAATGCCGAATTAGAAAAAAAATATATCGGCTTATTTCAAGTAACTACCCCACAATAGGAATTTTTGATGATCTTACGGATGATCTGGAGGAATTGAGGGTGGGGCTCATCTTGGAAGCCATGACCAACGATAGACTCCTTCTTTTACAAAGCAGAATAAACCTTATCCCAGATAATGAAATTGCTATCGGTAGCACAGCAAGCATTGTAATGGCTGCTTTTTTGCATGCTGATGTAAAAGGGGGCAGATTCAATTCTGGCAAATTGGGAGCTTGGTACGGATCTT
>CAZHIL010000150.1:0-4350 GCA_964532985.1 uncultured Albidovulum sp.
TTTTGAGATTGTTATTTCCAATTGACAAATTCTTTTACTAGATTAGGATAACATAAAACTATTGGCTTTATACAGCCGGAAGCAGCAGGACAGTGCGAGCAATCCAAAATAAATTATCTTTTGTTGGGATGAATGATTGGATAATATCCATTCAATCAAGGGGCGATACCAGATATATATTTCTTGGTATCAAGTCCAGACTTTTGCTGGTTACCCTGACAGTAATCATTTTATTGTGGGCTGTCATTGCCCCCTTTCTGGTTGTAAGCAATAAATATCAAAGTGGAACTGATCAAATCATTTCAAATGACGATTTGAACAGTAATCTTGTCACTCTGCTCAAGGAACGAGATAGTCTCATAGTTGAAAACAAGACCTTGATCAACCAAACCCAAAAAGCGATTGATCTTGTATATCAACAGGAACAGGAACTGAATCTGCTAAGGAAGGAGATTGCTGAGTTAAATGACTTTGCCGGCGTTGAATTCCAAAATCCCGGTAATAAAAATCCATTGGGTATTATTGGAGATGTAACTGATTTTGCACATGATCCTGCCCTTGTTTCTACCCTGTCCAAGGTTCTTTCCGATAGCACGGAAAATTTAAAGAAATCGCAGGATAGAATAACCGTTCTCGAGACCGAAGTTCAAAAAGGACAAAATTTGGTTAGTGCTAGCAACCGACGAATGGTAAACCTTTTGAATGACCTTTCAGTCAATATTGCTGTGGCAACCAGCGGAATTGAAGATGTATTGGGCCGGGTGAATGTATCACCTACCAGAATTCAGGAGGAACTCAGAACCCTATTTCGCAATCAAGATCAAGTCATGCGAGGTGATCTGGAGTTGGAAACCTTGAGGAGTTTGTCTGATTCACCGTTATCTGATGACGCAGTCCAACTTGAAGTTGCTTTCGAGTACATGAATATTTTGAATACTGGTTATCATTCACTGCCATTCGGCAAGCCCTTGAAAGGTACCTTGCGAACAACCTCAGGATATGGGATGCGCAAGCATCCGGTATCGGGTATAGTAAAAATGCATAATGGAATAGACTTTAGTGCCAGAACAGGAACACCCGTTTATGCCACTGGTAACGGTATTGTGGAATTTGTGGGTGCCAATGGTGGCTTTGGAAAAACAATTATTATTCGTCATATCTCTGGATTACGAACAGTTTATGCCCATTTAAATAGTATTAGTGTAAAGAATGGTGAGTTTGTTGCCCATGATAAAAAAATTGGTACCGTTGGCTCTACCGGTATTTCAACCGGACCTCATTTGCATTATGAAATAACACGCAATAAAAAAGCGTTAAATCCCCTTATATTCATGGAAGTATAAAATGTTTGCATCTAAAGAAAAAAGTAGAGAACCTGTCAAAAACCAACGAAAGGAGAATGAAAACATGCCAGAAATTAGTTCTATTCAAAGACCGGCCCCCTCGGGATCGGTTTCCCAGTCTCGAACTTCAAACAACCCTTCAATTATTTCAAAGGATCTCAAGATCGTGGGTAATCTTCAGACACCACATGATATTCTTATTGAAGGTAAGGTAGAGGGTGATATTTCCGCTCGAGTATTAACGGTCAAGGAAACTTCCGAGATTGAAGGCCATATCAGGGCTGAAGAAGCTATTTTGGAAGGATTCGTCAAGGGCGAGGTTCGTGGCGCAAAAATTCGATTGAACAAATCCGCCCGGGTACAGGGTGATATCATTCATGGTACTATTGCAATCGAGGCGGGTGCACATTTCGAAGGAACCGTAAAACGCACAGAAGAGCCCCTTGGGTTTTCTGGTAAAAAGGAAATCAACAGCGGAGCCAAAAAAACTACAGCAGCTACCCCAGCAAAAACTCCTGCCCCCTTGCAAAAGCCACTACCAGGCAAGTTTTAATCGTTCAAAGGCTTTGTCCCATCTGTTTATTTCAGATTTGGTCATCCTTAATCGAGGGAAACTCCAATCAAGTCGATTATCTTGAGCGACCAGCGGCATTATGTGCCAATACGGAAGCCATGAATCCATCCAAATCCCCATCAAGTACAGCTTGGGGATTTGGTGATTCGAAATTGGTTCGCAAATCCTTGACCATTTGGTAGGGCGTCAGAACATACGACCGAATTTGATTCCCCCAACCCGCTTCTCCCTTGTTTTGATGCAATTCCTGTTGCTTCTCGTTGCGTTTGCGAAGTTCAAGTTCATAAAGTCTTGACCTTAGGGCATCCATACAATTGGCCCTGTTCATGTGTTGTGATTTTTCAGACGAAGTTACAACAATTCCTGTTGGAAGATGTGTCATTCTGACAGCCGAATCTGTTTTGTTCACATGTTGTCCACCTGCTCCCGATGCACGGTAAGTGTCAACTCGTAAATCGCTGGGATTGATTTCAATCTCGATGTTCTCGTCAATCACCGGGAAGGCGCCAACGGAACTGAAGGATGTATGTCTCCTTGAAGCACTGTCAAATGGCGAAATACGAACAAGACGATGAACACCGGATTCGGATTTCAACCACCCGTAAGCATTCATGCCCTTTATTTTGAAAGTTATTGACCGCAACCCTGCTTCTGCATCTCTGTTTTGGGATATCAGTTCAATCTTGAACCCCCGGCTCTGGGCCCATCTTTCATACATTCTTGATAACATTTGGGCCCAGTCACATGACTCCGTCCCGCCGGCACCAGCCTTAATTTCAAGAAAGGCATCGTTTTTATCTGCCTCATCATCAAGAAGTGCTTCGACAACTATTTTATCGATTTCCACATGCAGGTCACTGATTGACTTTTCTGCTTCCAGAACAATCTCCTCATCACCCTCTTCCTCACCCAATTCAATCAGTTCAGTATTATCTTCAACTGTCGATCGTAAACGTTCAAATGTTTCCATCCTTTCAATAATGCTTTGTCTTTCTTTCATTATCGCAGTTGCAGCAAGCTGATCATCCCATAACTTAGGATCCTCTATTTTTGTATTGAGGTCATTGAGCTTTTGTTCCAAGTCATCCCGTTTGTTTTTTTCTTTGAGAAGGTCCAGGGAATTGTTGATTTCTTCCAGTAACTTGAGGGTATCCGTACGCATTCGATTTTACTTTTTCATATTACAAAACGATTTATCGTGTTGAAGAATTATACAAATTCAGCATCAAAATAACTCCTGATAAGTGCAAAATATTTCTTGTAGTGGTAGGGAACTTTCCTAAGTTGTCTCGATGTTAATGGTATATTCCCTCTCAGGAAGTATAGATGTTGAACCATCAACAATTATACTATTAGGTAGGGTTTAACGAAAAACGATTTAGCTTTAGGGTCAAATTCGCTATGAATGCTCCCGCTGAACAAAGAGCAACGCCTAATATAAGTGGCAATCCTGTCCCATCAAATAGCTGACCGATAGGAATGGACAGAACAACGCAGATCAACGTAGAAAAAGCACCAATAATCGATGCCGCCATACCAGCAATATGTCCCATCGGTTCAAGAGCCAGTGCAGTAAGGTTCGCTAAACACAATCCAAGTAGGAAAAACATGCTGGCTGACCATGCAATAAACAGCCACAACAACCAATGAATAGGTAAATTGCCTGTAATAATTATGAATGAACAAACAAGTGAAAGCAGGCAAATGGCAAAATATCCGAATGTTGACAAGGCCCACATTCCCAAGCGTAATACGAGTGCAGCATTCAGAAAGCTCGCACTGCCTGAGATGAGTGCAACGATGGCAAAATAAAGTGGAAAATCATGGCCTGTATCCAACCAGACCACATAAATCTGCTGGGCTGAGACAAGGTATGAAAAAATACAGGTTAATCCCAATGCAAGACTGATTGTACAAATAATTACCCTCGGGAAGGAGAATACTTCTACAACTGATTTTGCAATGTTGGTTGTTCTGAATTTGATCCGCTGATGTGGGAGATGTGTTTCGGGTTGTCTGATCATAAACCAGACTAGGGCAACAAGTGCTACTATCTGAAACGAAACGAATATAAATCGCCACCCTAGGGAAAGCATAATGGTTTGTCCAATAAATGGGGCTACTGCTGGCACCAGTACAAAAAGCATCATAGAAAGGGATATGACACGAGCCATGTCCCTGCCTTTATAAAGATCCCGTATCAAAGCCTGGGTAACTGTTCTTGGTGCAGAGATTCCTAACCCCTGTACAAAACGTGACAGGAGTAATCCATAAAATGAATCCGTGAAGAATGACCATCCACTCGCAAGGACAAACAGAATTATTCCCAAATTCGTTATAGGTTTTCGGCCAAAGGAATCTGAAAGGGGTCCCATGATCAACTGGCCAATACCCGTTCCAGCTACAAAAACAATGATTACCAGTTGGGTATTG